>JBDUCF010000282.1:0-4217 GCA_040003545.1 Pyrinomonadaceae bacterium
ACTATGATCGTGGGCCGCAGAGAGAAACTTGATGGCAACATGACGGCCGAGATGGGTATCTTCAGCCATATAGACCACGCCCATTCCACCTTCACCGATTTTTTCCAGGATTCGATAATGGGAAACGGTCTGGCCGATCATGAGTTTTTGTTTCTTCTCATTCGCGAAGAGTGCCAGTCAATATTTCGGAAGATAAAGCGCGCCGGGTCGGCTTAGAGTTTCGAAAGCGAAATGCCGGTGTGCGGTCATGCTATGCCAAAGACCTGGACATTTTCAAGATACAGGTGCTCGCTCCGCCGCAAGCGAGCATCGCAGGGTGCAGCACGTTACAGAGGTTTGAGGGATTAAGCAGCTAGAAGAAATAGACGCCGATCAACGCGGATGAGGCAAACTGAATTGTCTGAGCGAGTCCGTTTTACCTGACGGCCTTAGCTTTTCAACCAGCCAAACAGGCCGTGAACTATAGTCTCGCGGTTTTCTTCGTAGATGGCCCTGGTGAGGGGAATTCCCATTGGGCAAGCCTTGATGCAATTCTGGGCGTTGCCGCAGTTTGTAATACCGTCCTCGCCGACAATTCCTTCCAGGCGTTCATCACGCGACATTTCGCCGGTAGGATGCATATTGAATAGACGTACCTGCGCAATTGCTTGCGGCCCGATGTAGTTGTCTCCGTCATATTGCGGACAAGCCTCGAGGCAACAGCCGCAGGTCATACACCGTGAGTACGCATAGCGCTCCTGGACCAACTCCTGGTCCATGCGAGGTCCCGGTCCCAGATCGTGCGTACCGTCAAGATCAATCCAGGCATGAACACGTTTGAGGTGATCGAACATTTGCGAACGGTCAACCACCAGATCGCGTATGTTTGGAAACTTCTCCATCGGCTCGAGCTTGATCGGCTGTTCAAGGTTGTCGACCAGCGCAGAACAGGATTGCCGCACGCGTCCGTTAATAATCATCGTGCAGATGCCGCAGACCTGCTCGAGGCAGTTCGCCTGCCAGACGGGAGGCGTAGTGGGCGTGCCTTCCATCGTGACCGGATTCTTCTGAATATCCATCAGACAGGAAATGATGTTTAGATTGGGGCGGTAGGGAAGCTCGAAACGTTCCCAATATTGCGGCGAGTCGGGATTCGCGCGGCGTTTGATATGAATCTCGACAGTCTTTGGATGAACTCGCGCGGCCTTCGATGTTTGTATGTGTGCAGACATCTTTAATCAACCTTGCTATGACACAGAATATAACCTTAAACATTCGCAGCAGGTCTTGTCGTCGCCGGATCGTGTTTAGGCTCTTGTTTCGCTTTGCTGTAGTCACGCTTCCGCGGCGGAATCAGCGAGACATCTACCGGCTCATATGAAATCACCGGACCTTCGCCGGAATATTCCGCGATTGTTGTCTTCAAGAAATTGTCATCATCACGTTCGGGGAACTCCGGCTTGTAATGCGCACCGCGCGACTCGTTGCGATTCAGCGCGCCGAGGGTAATCACCCGCGCCAGTTCCAGCATGTTGTCCAGATGGCGAGCATGAGGCAGCGCCATTGTGGCCCAGAGATTTGAGTCGTTAATCGAAATGCGTTTGTACCGATCCATCAGTTCGAGCAGTTTGTTGTCCGTCTCTTTCAACTTGTCGTTATAACGAACAACGGTAACGTTGTCAGTCATCACCTTGCCCATCTCCTGATGCAGCAAATACTGGTTCTCGGTGCCACTTTGCTTTATAAGGGCATCGTTGATCTCTTGTTGCTTCTTCAACTCCTGATCGTAAATACGGGAACCATCAGCGCCGTTACGCTGGACATTGGTTGCATATTCAATGGCTTTCGGAGCCGCGATAAAACCGCCATAGACACAACTCACCAGCGAATTTGCACCAAGGCGATTCGCACCGTGGATTGAGTAGTCACATTCGCCGGCTGCCAGCAAGCCGGGAATGTTGGTGCGCTGATCGTAATCGACCCAAAGCCCGCCCATTGAATAATGCACGCCTGGGAAGATTCGCATCGGCACCTGACGAGGATCGTCGCCGACGAACATCTCATAAATTTCGAGAATCGCACCGAGTTTCCGATCCAAGACTTCCGCAGGGATGTGCGTCAGATCGAGATAAACCTGGTTCTCGCCGCCCACACCCTTGCCCTCGATGCAGACCTGAAATATTTCTCGTGTGGCGATATCACGCGGAACAAGATTACCGTAGGCTGGATACTTCTCTTCGAGAAGATACCAACGCTCGTTTTCAGGTATGGCAGACGGCGGCCGAGTGTCCCGCGGGTTTCGTGGTACCCAGACGCGACCGCCCTCGCCACGCGCCGATTCCGACATCAATCGCAGCTTGTCTTCGCCGGGAATTGAGGTGGGATGCACTTGAATGAATTCGCCGTTGGCATATTTCGCGCCCTGCTGGTAACAGGCGGCAACTGCGCTTCCGGTGCAGACCATTGAATTGGTCGACTTGCCAAAAACGAGACCTGGGCCACCGGTCGCGACAATAACCGCGTCGGCAGGAAAGGCCTTCAGTTCGAGCGTTTGCAAATTCATCGCTATCAGGCCGCGACAGACCTGGGCTTCGTCAAGCACCAATGCAACCATTTCCCAGTGCTCGAACTTCCGAACCTTCCCCGTCGTTTCGTAGCGGCGCACTTGTTCGTCAAGGGCGTAGAGTAGCTGTTGACCGGTTGAGGCGCCGGCGAATGCTGTGCGGTGATGTTTTGTTCCGCCAAAGCGGCGGAAATCAAGCAAGCCTTCTTTCGTGCGGGAGAACGGGACACCCATTCGATCAAACAGGAAAATAATCGAGGGGGCCATTTCACACATAGCTTTTGCCGGCGGTTGGTTGGCCAGGAAGTCGCCGCCATAAACAGTGTCGTCAAAGTGTTCCCAGGTCGAGTCGCCTTCGCCTTTGGTGTTGACCGCGCCGTTAATCCCCCCTTGAGCGCAGACCGAATGAGAACGCTTCACCGGGACCACAGAAAACAGATCGACGGCGTGACCGGCCTCAGCGATGCGCATCGCCGCCGCCAGACCGGCAAGTCCGCCACCTATAATCGCGATTTTGGTATCGCTTTTCGCCATCGTTTAAAGGATCCCTCCCAGCAGTCCACCCGGGCGGATAAAACCAACCGCGGCATTAATTCCCACCAGCAAAAGCACTACGCCAAAACCAATGCAGGCGTAGCCCGTCAGGCGTTGCGCACGTTCACCAATCGTGATTCCCCAATCCACCATAAACAACCAGATACCATTTGCCAGATGCCAAACTGTGGCGGTGATGCCAATCATGTAGACAATGAATATCGGCACCATGCGAAACTCTCGCGCCACGATATCGAAAGCCAGGTCCGGCCGGTGAGCCACCGAAATCGTGTTTAGCCCGGGGATCAGTCCGAAGCGGAAGTTGAGAACATGAAACGCGATGAAGAAGAAAAGTATTACGCCGGTGATCCGCTGAATCAGATAAAACCAGTTTCGCGGATAAGGATAGGCCAGATTGTTCGGCCGCGCTTCTGCCGTGATTACCAGACCATAGACGGCGTGATAGATGAGCGGTATAAAGATTCCGCCAATCTCGACGAATAGGATATAAGGAATCGACTGCAGATCTTTTACGGCGTTATTGAAATCCGCTGAGCCGGACAGGGACTTCGAATTGGTATAGAAATGCTCCAACAGAAATAAGCCGAGCGGCATAATGCCAGATAGTTGATGAAGTTTGCGCAGGACAAACGTCCTGCTCAGGCGAATCGCCAAATGCGCACTCCTCTGCCGTTGATCGCTAGCCTGAAGGCCAATGGTCCAAACTCCGGCAGGTTGTAATTGAGATTTTTCAGAGCAAGGAAATTATATGGAGAAGTTGCTGAAAAGCAAAATCGTCATATCTCGCAAGGTGTCTACCTAAGATAAGTGAACGATCCACTAAATCACATAAGTGAACGATCCACTAAATCACACTAAGCCACACACACACACTAACAGTTCTTCGTGAACTTTCGTATTATTCGTGGATCGTTTTACAGACTAACGAGAGCTAACCGGAAATATGCCGATGCCTGAAATCACTGCCCTTTTTGCCTGTCAGCTTGCGGACAAGATAAGGAGGCAACTGCTTTCGCCGGTTGAAGTTGTCGAAGCGCATCTGCGCCGAATAGACCAACTCAATCCAGGTTTGAACGCGATCGTGACGATTGCTGCCAACGCCGTGGAGCAGGCGAAGGAA
>JBDUCF010000030.1:0-14292 GCA_040003545.1 Pyrinomonadaceae bacterium
AGCCCGCGCGTACGACAGGCTGCCAGCCTGTCGCTCTGAAATTAAGACACTGCCGGGTGATGCCTCGACTTGGCAAACGGCATTGCAAACGGATAGTCTTAGCAATTCGTAAATCGCACGCCATGATCCTGGAGCGGGAGTTGGCCCTTTGCTTCAACTCTCCGCGTTACGCTTAGTGATCCACGTGTGTGGAGGAGAATCCAGTTGGCACTCATTCGTCCCTTTCAGGCTCTGCGTCCGCCCGAAGTGCGCGCGTCGGAGGTTGCCAGCGTCCCCTATGACGTCGTGAATGTCGCAGAGGCTCGCGCGTTAGCCGCGGGAAATCCCTTCAGTTTCCTCCATGTTTCTCGCCCGGAGATTGACTTGCCGGATGGCACGGACGTTCACGACGACCTGGTGTACGGGAAGGCGGTTAATAACTTTCAAGCGCTGATTAAGAATTGTCCGTTGATACAGGAGGAAGAGCCCAGCATCTACCTCTATCGTTTGCTGATGGGCCAACACGCGCAAATCGGTATAGTGGCCTGTTGCTCGATCGATGAATACGACAGCAACCAGATTCGTAAGCACGAACGCACAAGGCGCGATAAGGAGGACGATCGCACCCGCCACATGCTTGCCCTGCGCGCCCAGACCGGGCCGGTTTTTCTGACTTATCGCGCCTGCGGTGATATCGACGAGATGGTTTCGGAAATTAGTGCGGACTATCCGCCGCTTTATGATTTCGTAGCCAGTGACGGCATCAGACACACTCTCTGGCGCGTCCCCGACCCTGATCCATTTGTCGTAGCCTTCCGCGACGTGCCTAATCTTTACATAGCCGATGGGCATCACCGCGCTGCCGGCGCCAGCCGTGCCCGCGCTGAGATGAAGGAGCACGGCTTTGCCTTCATCGGGACGGAAGAGTTCAACTTTTTCCTGGCGGTTATGTTTCCCGACAATCAGTTGCAGATACTTCCGTACAATCGTGTCGTGCGCGATCTGAATGGGCTTTCCCGTGAAGACTTTTTGCCACAGGTGGGCCAAAGTTTTGAAGTTTCGCGGAACGCCGCGCCGGCGCCATCATCGCGCGGACAATGGAGCATGTACCTGAGTGGAGAGTGGTACGGCTTGAAGCTGCCGGCTAACGCAGCAGCACCCGAGGGCACAGTCACCGCGCTCGATGTCAGCATATTGCAGGACCGTCTTTTGGATCCGATTCTGGGAATAAAGGATATCCGCAATGACAAACGAGTCGATTTCGTCGGCGGCATCCGCGGTGCGGAAGAGCTCGAGACGCTGGTCAGCCAGGGTCGCGCTGCGGTCGCGTTCTCGCTTTATCCGACTACGATCGATGATCTGCTGCGCGTTTCCGATGCCGGCGAAATCATGCCGCCAAAATCGACCTGGTTTGAACCGAAGCTGAGGGATGGTTTGTTGATCCACTGTATTTAGTAGGACAGACATTCTTGTCTGTCTGCGAGTTACAAAGAAAGTTACAGACAGGAATGTCTGTCCCACAAAGATGCTTGTTCTAATTGCCGACAAATTCGAGCAATCCGGCCGCGATGGTTTGCAGGCCCTCGGCTGCGAAGTTTCGTATCAGCCGGATCTGAAAGACGACGCGCTGGTTGAGGCGATTCGGAATGGGAAGCCTGACGTGCTGGTGGTACGAGGTACGAAGGTGACGGAAGCAATGCTCGAAGCGGGTCCCTTGAAACTGGTAGTGCGCGCCGGCGCAGGCTACAACACGATCGATGTGGCGGCAGCGTCGCGCCGCGGAATATATGTTTCAAATTGCCCGGGAAAGAATTCAATCGCGGTGGCGGAACTAGCGTTTGCTTTGATTCTGGCGCTGGACCGGCGCATTGCCGATAACGTAATTACTCTTCGCCGCGGCGAGTGGAACAAGAAGGAGTTTTCCAAGGCCCGAGGGCTCTATGGCCGCGTCCTGGGGTTGGTGGGTGTGGGCAAAATTGGTCAGGAAATGATTCCCCGCGCCAAAGCGTTCGGCATGCCGGTAGTTGCCTGGAGTCGAAGCCTGACGGCGGACCGCGCGGCTGCGTTTGGTGTCGAGCTAAAGGATTCGCCTCAGGCAGTCGCACAAGCCGCGGATATCGTCAGCGTTCATTTGGCGCTAAACCAGGAGACGCGTTCGCTGATTGGCGCTGATGTCTTCAATTCAATGCGTGACGGCTCGTACTTCATTAACACTTCACGCGGCGAAGTCGTCGATCAGGCAGCCCTCGTGCAGGCAATGCATACGCGCGGTGTCCGCGCCGGCTTGGATGTTTACGCCGGCGAACCAACCTCAAGCGCGGGTGAATTCGCGGACGAAATTGCGCGCGAGCCCAATCTCTATGGCACGCATCACATCGGCGCATCCACCGATCAGGCCCAGGAAGCAATCGCTGCCGAGACCGTGCGCATTATTCAATCATTCAAGGAAACGGGCAAGGTACCCAACGTTGTGAATCTGGCTCAGCAGACACCGGCTACGCACCGGCTGGTCGTGCGCCATCGCGATCGTCCCGGCGTGCTGGCGCAAGTCCTCGAAGCCATCAAGGCTGAGCACATCAACGTGCAGGAGATGGAGAACATCGTCTTTGAAGGAGCCGAAGCCGCTGTCGCCAGAATCAATCTGGACAATGCCCCATCGCAGGGATTGCTGGAGCAGTTGCGGGCGCACAATGCGGACATTATGGAATTGGATTTTTTGAAACTGCGAAGTTAGAGACACGATCTTCATGAACACCACACTTATTACCGGGGCCTCAAGTGGCATTGGCGAAGTCTTTGCCCGCAAGCTGGCGGCGCGTGGCGATAACGTTTTGTTAGTTGCGCGCTCGGAAGACAAACTCATGACGCTTTGCAATGAGCTGGGCCGCATCAATAGTATTCGGGCGCAGTATGTCGCGATGGATCTATCACAGCCGGACGCGCCGGCGCGCCTGGTTGCCGAAGCACAAAAGCGCGAGCTGGAAATCGATCTGCTAATCAACAACGCCGGCTTCGGCTCCATGGGCGATTTCACGAAACTCGACCTGGCGCGCGAGCTGAATATGATCGAACTAAATATTCGCGCTCTCGTCGAGTTGACGCATCGCTTTCTTGTCCCCATGCGCGAAAGAAAGCGCGGCGCCATTATCAATGTTGCTTCAACCGCCGGCTTTCAACCCGTACCTTTTATGGCCACCTACGCTGCCACCAAAGCCTTCGTGCTTTCCTTTTCCGAAGCCCTCTGGGAGGAAAACCGGCCTTACGGAATCAAAGTGATGGCCCTGTGTCCGGGCGTCACCGAGACCGGGTTCTTCGAGGCGGCGAATATCGAACAGCGGCCGCCGGGACGAGTCATCCAGACAGCGGAGGATGTCGTTGACACAGCGTTGCGCGGATTGCAGCGCGGCAAGAGCCACATCATATCCGGTTGGGCCAACTTGCTGATGATCGAATCAGAACGGCTGGTGCCGCGTTCTTTTGTTGCCCGCATGGCGGGGAGAGTCTTGAGAAAAGGGCACGGCGACGGAAAGTAGCAGCCGCTAACCTCCTGTTTGTTGTGGCCCACGTTTAGGAGCGGGCTATCGCCCGCTCTGGTCGGGCATTAGCCCGACTCTAAACAAGGCGGAGATTTTCATGAGCGATCGTATTTACAACTTCAGTGCCGGGCCGGCGATTCTGCCGTTGGCGGTTTTGGAAGAGGCACAACGCGAGCTTGTCATGCTCCCGGGTGTCGGCATGTCGGTGATGGAGATTAGCCATCGCTCAAAACCTTTTGACGAGATCATCTCCGGCGCCGAGCGGGGCATACGCGATCTAATGGGCGTGCCGGAAAACTATCACGTGCTTTTCCTGCAAGGAGGCGCGAGTTTGCAGTTCTCGATGCTGGCGATGAACTTTCTGCCGCCCGACGGCAGCGCCGATTACATTCTGACCGGCAGTTGGGGCAAGAAGGCCGTTAAAGAGGCAAAGCGCGCCGGCACTGTAAACATCGCTGCCACCATGGCGGATGGCGGCTTCACGCGCGTGCCGGGGCAGGATGAATTGAAGCTCGATAAACACGCGGCCTACGTTCACATTACGACGAATGAAACGATTGAAGGCGTGCAGTGGAAAGTGGAACCTGACGTCGGCGATGTGCCTTTGATCGCCGATGCTTCGTCCGACATAATGTCGCGCTCCATTCCGGTGGAGAAGTACGCGCTGATTTACGCCGGAGCGCAAAAGAACATGGGGCCGAGCGGGGTCACGCTGGTCATCATTCGCGACGATCTGCTCAAGCGAATTCCGGACAACCTGCACACAATGCTTGACTATCGCACGCACGTGGAAAACAAATCCCTCTACAACACGCCAAACACCTGGGGCATCTACATCATTAATCTCGTCTGCAATCACCTGAAGGAGAAAGGTGGTCTGGCGTCGATGGAGCGCCAGAACGAAGTCAAGGCGCAGATACTTTATGACGCCATTGACGCAACGGATTTTTATCGCGGCCATGCCGATGCTGATTCGCGTTCCAACATGAACGTAACGTTTCGCTTGCCTTCAGAGGAGCTGGAGAAGAAGTTTGCTAATGAAGCCACCGCGGCCGGCCTGGATGGCTTGAAAGGCCACCGCTCGGTTGGCGGCATACGCGCATCGATTTACAATGCCTTCCCGCGTGAGGGCGTCGAAGCCCTGGTTGCGTTCATGAAAGAGTTCGAAAGGAAGGACGGGTGATGGAAGGTAATACAGCCGGCCCTGTTGGTATTGGGTTAGTTTGTATTCGGCTAATCTCATTAACACCTGGCTTCAGCCAGGTGACACAGGCACCATGTTGATCTCTAAACCGTTTTAACGGTTTACAGTGAAACCGTTGAAACGGTTAAAGTCACGTAGTCACTTATGATCACCGCATTAAAATGCGGTGTTAATGAGAATTCAAACTAACCGACTACGTGTTTTTAGGATTGCGAACACGATGAAACGTTTACTGGTGTTTATTCTGCTCTTGCTTTCGTTGGTTGCTCTTGACTTGAAGAGCGCATCGTCTCAACAGAGTCTCGCCCTCCCGCAAGAGACCCATTTGCGCAACCTGCGCCAGTTGAGCTTTGGCGGCGAGAATGCTGAAGCTTACTTTTCCGCTGATGGCAAAAAGCTCATCTTTCAATCGACGCGCGACGGACACCAGTGCGATCAGATTTACTCCATGAACATTGACGGTTCCAGTGTCAGGATGATCTCGACGGGCGCGGGCCGCACCACCTGCTCTTATTATTTTCCGAACGACAAGCGCATTCTCTATTCGTCCACTCATCTGGGTTCGAAGGACTGTCCGCCACGGCCTGACTTTTCCAAAGGCTACGTCTGGGCCGTTTATCCTTCCTTCGACATCTTCACCGCGAAACCTGACGGCTCAGATTTGAAGCAATTGACGAATACAATTGGCTATGACGCGGAAACGACGATCTCAAAAACCGGCAAGCTCGTTTTCACATCGATGCGCGATGGCGATCTCGACATCTATACGATGGATTCAAACGGCAAGCACGTCCGGCGTCTGACCAATGAAATTGGATACGACGGCGGGCCATTCTGGTCTTACGACGGCAAGCAGATCGTCTATCGCGCCTACCATCCACAAAGCGACAAAGATAAGTCGGACTATCTCGCGCTGCTGAAGCAGAATCTGATCCGGCCGACTACTCTCGAGATCTGGGTGATGAATGCAGACGGATCAAACAAGCGGCAGGTGACGCAGAACGGCAAAGCCAACTTCGCACCGTACTTTTTCCCCGATGGCAAACGAATAGTCTTTGCGTCAAACATGGCGGATCCGAAGGGACGCGATTTCGATCTTTACAAGATTAACGTGGACGGCACAGGCCTCGAGCGGATTACCTTCAACGATACTTTTGACGGATTCCCCATGTTCTCGCCCGACGGGACGAAGCTTGTCTTCGCGTCGAATCGCAATGCGAAAACGCGGGGCGATACGAATATCTTTATCGCGGATTGGGTCGAATAACAGCACGGTCATCCCGCCGGCATGAGTGCGAGGCGCAGCCTCGCCGAAAGAAACTATCGTCAACGGAAAGGCAAAGCCTTTCCGCACTGTGCGGCGGCGAAGCCGCAAATCGCAATTGAATTGAGAGGCAATATGATTCGAAAGTTTTTCCATCTCGCGTTAGTCGTAACCCTGGGCATTAGCATCGGTCTGGCGCAGCAGCCAGCGCCGCAAGAGACACCAAGTGTCGAACGTCTGCGGACGCACATTACTTATCTTGCCTCCGACAAACTGGAGGGGCGCAGAACGGGAAGCGCCGGCGCTACCATGGCCGCTGAGTACATTGCCAGGGAGTTTTCGCGCTATGGTTTGCGGCGTAGCATTGGGTATGACACCCAGGGGATGTCGATACTGGAGGCTGACTCGCCTCATCGTTACATGCAGGAGTTTCCCTATGTTGCCAGCGTTGAGTTGGGCAAAGGCAATGTCCTACGGCTCAATCGTCAGCCCCCGGTTAACTCAAACCAGTTCAGCGTCGGTGGAGATTGGATGCCCCTGGGGTTTTCATCGAAGATGCGAGTCGAAAACTCGACGATGGCCTTTGTGGGATATGGGATAACTAACCAGGAACTCAAGTACGACGACTATTTTGCCTCCGTGCGCGAACGGGTAGCGCTCGCGATGTCTGGTACGCCCGATGGCGACAACCCACACGGTAAGTTCGCGCGCTATGAAGACGTTCGCTGGAAGGCCATTGCGGCGCGCAACGCCGGAGCGAAAGCATTGCTGATCATCTCTCGAGAACAGAATCTTCAGGACGATCCCCTCGCGCGCCTTCGTTATGACAATAACGCAGGCGAAGCAGGAATACCGGTAGCGGTTATTTCTCGCCAGGTAGCCATCCGGCTAATGGGCCAAGACAACCCTGCCAAGCTTACTGAGTTGGAATCGAGGCTACGCAACTCTATCTCGGCACAAATGAAGACTGAGGCAAAATATTACGGACTTGGATCATTGCCGAGTGCTGAAGCGATTCCGACGAGTGATGACACCATAACTCTTTCTGTAGACCTAATCCGGCGCGAATCGCCTTCATTCAACGTCGCCGGTATTCTTGACGGGTCCGATCCCGTGCTGAAGAACGAAACGATAGTGATCGGCGCGCACTATGATCATCTCGGCCGCGGCGGTGAAGGCAGTCTGGCGCCGCGCGAAGGCGAGATTCATCACGGCGCGGACGATAACGCTTCCGGCGTTGCCGGAGTGCTGGAACTCGCGCGCATCTTCTCTTCTCAATACCCGCGGCCCAAACGCACTCTCGTCTTTATCGCGTTCAGTGGTGAAGAGGAAGGTCTGATCGGGTCTAGTTTTTACGTCAATCATCCGATCCTGCCGCTGGCCCGGACAGTGGCAATGATCAATATGGACATGATTGGACGGCTTAAGAACAACAATCTGATTGTCGGTGGCGTGGGCACCGCGCAGGAGTGGCGCTCGGCCATTGCCGCGGGGAACTTAATGCAAGGTGTGACAATTACGGCGGGAACTCCCACCAGAGAAACTACCGGCACCAGCAGAGGGACGCAGGATGGCGTGCCTATCGTCGTCTCCGCTAACGGTCGCACGATCGTAAGCAGCGATGCGACGAAGAACTTTGTCCTTACGTTGAACGAAGACGGCTACGGCCCCAGCGATCACTCGATGTTCTATGCTAAGCAGGTGCCGGTGCTTTTCTTCTGGACGGGCACGCACGATGATTATCATAAGCCTACCGACACGGCGGACAAGATTAACTATGAAGGCGAAGCGCAGATTCTGAAATTCGTCGAGCATATTATTCAGGGTACCGATCAAAGCGATAAGCGTCCGACATTCGCAGTGGCAAAAAGCGACGCTACCGGTCGCTCGATGGGCTTCCGCGTTTATCTGGGCACGATACCGAATTACGCGGACTCAAACGACGGCTTAAAACTCGACGGCGTCCGCGACGACTCGCCGGCTGCAAAGGCAGGGTTGAAAGCAGGCGATCGTATTGTGAAGCTGGCCGGACGCGACGTGAAGAATGTTTATGATTACACCTATGCGCTCGGAGAGATGAAAGCCGGCCAGGAATATGAGGTTGAACTTGTTCGCGGCAGTGAACGGCTGACGTTGAAGATTACGCCGGCCGCAAGAAAGTAGATGGCCATCGCTAGATAAGCGAAAAGGCAAAAGCGGGTGGGGCCTGAGCGCCACCGGCTTTTGCCTTTTCTTTCGTGCGTCGCTAACGCTTCCGGACCCACCCGCTACCGCAGGTGGTACTGACCAGGCCTTACCACCTCGGCTCGCGGTCGTTTCGCCCGAAATCGCCATCACGTCCGCCGCCGCCACCTCCGCCATAGCCGCCACCGTCACGGAAACCGCCACCGCCACCACCACCACCGCGGTCAGTCTTTGGCCTGGCCTCGTTGACAGTCAAATTTCGGCCGCCCAGATCCTTGCCATTGAATTGTTCGATGGCCGTCGCGGCTTCTTCCGGCGTTGCCATCTCCACGAAGCCAAAGCCGCGCGAACGGCCGGTCTCGCGATCCTCAATCACAGTTACGGATTCCACCGTGCCTGCCTGCGCAAAGAGTTCCTTCAACTCATCGCCCGTAGTGCGGAACGAAAGGTTACCCACATACAGTTTTGTAGCCATTTCTAACTTAACCTCAGAATCAAACGAAGCGCGGGCTGATATGGAATCGCAGATGCAAAGGCGGGGATCCTAATTCCTTCTCGGCGAAACGCGACGGGCCCGGTGCTCTAACAGTCACGAGAGCGGCTTCTAACAAATTGACAACCAGCCTAACTCTCTCTTCAGCCGAACGTCGTCGCTTTCCGATCACTGGCAGGCGCAGTCACCTTTGCTGCGCGAGAGCAGGAACCTAAGGGACTCAGTATGCCGGGAAATTTTCCCGAGCGCAAGCGCCATCGCAACCAGATCGGACTGCGAAAGGCTGCCCATAACAGTAGCTAAAAGCGGCGGCGGCGCCGCTCGTGCTGTGGCACCGTGGCGCCGAATAATCTGGCCACATTCAATATGCTAATCTGCTCGCCTCCGCGCAGCAGAGCTCCGTAAATAATTTCCGGCTTGCTACCCTTCTCCGACAATTGAATATCGGCGGCAAAAACCTCGATAGCACCGCGACTGGAATCCGCCGCGAGGGCCAATTGTTCGTCACCACTTAAAGCTACGGCGATGGGGTGCGCAGATGTCTGTGATAGCTGGCCCAGCAGCGGTAGCGGATCAATCACCGTCAACATGCGTCCGCGAAACGCAATCACACCCAGTACCGAAGCCGGGGCCCGCGGTAAAGCCGCCGGTATTTTCCCTGCCACGATACCGTTAACATCTTCGGTAAAGACTGCCAAAAGCCGCCCCCCTGTTTCGATCACCAGCAACTCGTGTCGCGTCTGGCCGGCGTCGCCGTCGCCCGCTAAGCCGTCTCCTGACTTCGCGGGATCGCTCGCCTGATTCTGGCCCAAGCCATGAACCGAGTCATTTGAATCAACAGACATGGGAAATGGTTTCACCGGGTTCAGCCAATGGATGAAAACATGGAGGGGATAGCCTGTCAAACGTTTGCGACTGGCGTAGGGTTTCACTCGGAGCTACCGGCTGAACTCATTTATGCCACTATGCTAAAGTTACGAAGAATTCCAACCATCGGCTGGAGGATCGCCTCTGAAAGGAACCCACGTATGGATGAATTTGACCGTTACCGGGCGGAGATGAACGAGAAATTGCTGGGGAGCGACCATCTCGGCATCAAGAGGTTCTTCGCGCTCGATACGCAGGCATACGAAGATGGCGCCCTCGACAAACGCACTAAGGAACTAATGGGACTGACAGCATCAATCGTGCTGCGTTGCGATGATTGTATTACGTATCACCTGAAGCAGTGCGCCGATACGGGTGTAACGCGGTCGCAATTCATGGATGCATTCAATGTAGCGCTGGTGGTGGGCGGTTCAATTACGATCCCGCATCTGCGACGCGCAACTGAACGATTGGATGAGATACTTCACGATCAAGTATGACTGCCTTAAGAGCAATTCATAAGCGAGTCGTTGGAGTTGCGCCCTGGATCCTTGTTTTCCTCGGATCGCTCGGCGCATCTCTGGTGCTTGCCGGTTCAAATGCTAAATCAACTCAGGAAGGTTTCGTTATGCCCGTACAGGAACGCGCCCCGGTGCGCGCACCAGAACTGACCGGTGATCGTGGTTGGCTTAATACCGACAAGCCGCTCTCGCTCAGCGCGCTCAAAGGCAAAGTAGTGCTGCTGGACTTTTGGACTTACGGCTGCATTAACTGCATGCACATCATTCCCGATCTAAAAAAGCTCGAGCACAAGTACCCCAACGAGTTGGTGGTAATTGGCGTTCACTCCGCCAAGTTTGAAAACGAAAAAGAGTCGGACAACATTCGCCGCATCATTCTGCGTTACGAGATCGAGCACCCCGTGGTAAACGATGCCGACTTTGCTATCTGGCGCAGCTATGGCGTGAATGCCTGGCCGACGCAAGTACTGATAGATCCTGCCGGCTATGTCGTCGGGTCGATCTCCGGCGAGGGGAATTATGAAGTCATCGATCAGGCGATCGCCAAAACGGTTGCCGCTGCGCGCCGGCGCGGTCAACTCAACGAACAGCCGCTGAAGCTGGTTCTGGAACGAGCGAAAACTGGCGACCTGCCGCTGGCTTTTCCCGGCAAGATTCTTGCCGACGGCGCGTCGGATCGTCTTTTCATCGCGGATTCCAACCATAATCGCCTAGTGATTACGAAACTCGATGGCACGCTCGTCGAGACTATCGGCACGGGGGCTCGCGGCTCTGAGGATGGTGCCAACAATCGCGCCAGCTTCTATCGCCCGCAAGGGATGGCCCTGGATGGCGACACGTTATACGTTGCCGACACCGAGAATCATTTGATTCGCCAAATCGATTTGAAGTCGCACACCGTAAAAACCATCGCCGGCACAGGACAGCAGTCGCATGATTACTTCAAGACAGGGCCCGGCAGGACTATTGGTCTGAACTCGCCCTGGGACTTGCAGCTGGTAGGGCGCACGCTATACATCGCCATGGCCGGCCCGCATCAAATCTGGAAGCTCGACCTCGATAAACAGGAAATCTCGACTTTTGCCGGCTCTGGGCGCGAGGCGCGCGTTGATGGCTCCCTAAGCGAAGCCGGCTTTGCCCAGTCGTCCGGACTGGCGAGTGACGGCCAGACACTCTACGTCGCCGACAGTGAAGCCAACATCATTCGCGCAGTGGATTTGAAACCAAACGGTAAAGTGCGCACGCTTGCGGGTGGAAACCTTTTCGACTTTGGTGATGTGGACGGACGCGGTGATGACGCCCGCTTGCAACATCCGCTGGGGCTGGCGCTCTGGAACGGCAATATCCTGATCGCCGATACCTACAACCACAAGATCAAGATTCTGGATCCGCAAACCCGTACGGTAAAGACTTTTGCCGGTACCGGAAAACCCGGGCAAGCAAGCGGTACGTCGCCATCCTTCTATGAACCGGGCGGGCTGAGTGTGGCGAATGGCAAACTGTTTGTAGCGGATACTAATAATCACGCCGTCCGTGTTGTTGACTTGAAGACCAAACAGACAGAGACGGTGGCGATCAAGGGCCTTCAGCCCCCGGCATCAAATCCGGCGCTGGAAACCGCTAACACCGAAGTCGGGCCCGACGCGGAAGAGATCAAAGTCACTTCCCAGAAGTTGCGCGCGGGAGATGAGGGTTTATTGCTGATCGATGTGACACTCCCGGCGGGTTATCACCTGAACCCATCCGCGCCACAGCGCTATCGTGTTTCGGTTGAGAAGGGATCGAAAGCGCTGACAATTGAGGCACAGAATGGTGTCCGCACGGCAAAAGGTTTACAGCTTCCGCTGCGCATTCCCATACGAACACTTGCGGCCGGTGTCGCCGAGCTGCGCGCCTCACTAACGATTTACTATTGCCGCGAAGACAACACGGGTACATGCCGCATCAAGACCCTCGTCTGGAATGCGCCGGTCGAGGTCACGACCAGCACAGAAGGTCCGCGCGAAATAAAACTACAAGGTAAGATCCTATAGGGGAGTTCGAGTTCTTTGTGAGGGCCGGGTTCAATGGGCTAGTTCTGAGTGTAGCGCGGGTTCGGTTTGCTTCAACACACCTTCAGTTGGGAAGGCTCCGAATGCTTCTGACGGTACTGACAGAGCATGGGCCAGCAGTCGCGACGCTTCTTCCAGGAGTCGTTCATGTTCCGGCGTGTACGCGGCAAGGTCCGAGGAATACAACGTAACAACGCCGAAGAGACTCTCTCCCTTGATTATTGGAAAGACAACCAGCGTGCGATAGTCGGCAAAGGATTCGGCCAGCGCTGGCGGCAGGTCAAGTCGAGGATCGGCATTACAGAACGACCGGCGATTCGCCAGGGCCCACCCGGTTGCTCCCTCACCCACAGCGATTTCACGGCCCTTCATCAACTCAGCCCTTTGACCCGATGCATGGGCAACGACGTACTTCCCGCTCTCCAGAGCTGGTAGCGTAATTGCGCAGGAATTGAAGGGCACCATGGCGGGCAATCTCTCAAGAAATGCGTTGATGACGTGGGAATGATCACGTGCATTGCCCATTTCCTGCGTCAGATCGTAAAACAGCTGCAGCTCCTGATGCGAAAGATCTCTCCGTTCCTGAACTGGCGCAGTTACCGCCAGGCCCGCCGCCGGGGCCACCAACCGGGCCGCTTCAGAAAGTTGCTCGAGGGGTTCGATTCCGTATGTCGGGGCCGCCCCAACGTTGCGATGCGCCAGTATCTCGGCCTCAAATTCCGGCAGGTGCGTAATGAACGTGCCCACCACTTGCGGGTCATACATAGTTCCGCTGCCGCTCATAATGAAGTCAATCGCTTGTTCTCGGGTCATGGCTTTCCGGTACTGCCGATCCTCTCGCACCGCATCAAAGCAATCCACCACCGAGAGAATTCGCGCTGTCAGGGGAATTTTGTCGCCACTCAGTCCGTCAGGATAGCCTTTGCCGTCCCAACGCTCATGGTGATGACGAACCACCGGAACAACCGGAAACGGGAAACCAACGCGGCCCAGAATCTGCGCGCCGACGGTGGTATGTAGTTTCATTTTCTCGAACTCATCAGCGGTTAGCTTGCCCGGCTTGTTTAGAATGTGGTCAGGCACGGCAATCTTGCCGATGTCATGAAGCAAAGCCCCGGCTTTCAGCGCTTCGATCTCCCCTTCATTGCATTTCAGAAGGCGGGCCACTCCGGCCGCGTAGATTTGCACGCGCAGAACATGCTCGTGGGTAACCTTGTCTTTCGCGTTTATCGCGACTGCCAGGGCCTCGATCGTTTCCCGATGGCCCTTTTCCATTACGCTGATTCTTTCCTGAATACTCTCGCCGTACCGGCGATGGCCAAAATAGATGGCTATCAGAATTGGACCGCCAATCAGTGCCATCACCAATCCGTCGTAGTGCAGGGCGAGATACAGCAAAGTGGCAGCCGTGCCGGTTGGTAGAAACATCGGAACTGCCCATACAAGTTTTTCTTTCCACTCGCGCAGGATGGGATTGCCGTAACGCAGCGCCAGCAACGTCGATAGCAGGCCCCAGTTAACGATCACCTGAACCACGCTGCCGACGAGCAGCGCGACCGTGGCCGCCCGGAAGGGATAGACATGGCCTACCGGTTGTTCAGCAAAACCATAGCGCAATACAGCATGCAGGGCGCATCCGCCCATCGCCGCCGCCAGGGAAAACATACTTGATGAGAAGAGATTGCTTGAGGGCCGGCGCACGGCTCGAATTGACGAGGTCAAGCCTTCAATTCCGCCGACGACGATGGCCGGAATAACTCCATACGAACACGCCACCAGCAGAATGAAGGCGTCGGTAAGCGTGAATGTGATCTTTTCCTTTGTGAACTTTAGACCGTACGGTAAGACAATCGATGTCGGAAACATTCCCACTATGACGACCAGCGGCACGATAGCGAGCACAACCAGTTGTTCACGGTGGGAATACTGGACCGCCAGTAGAACCGTAGCCAGGGCCCAGAGACACAGGCCCGTTACCGTCACCGCGGTCTGATAAATGAAAGCGTTCTTTGGAGCTTGGATTTGGGACATACTCTCCCGCACTTTGTTTCTGAAAGTAGGTCTACCTCAGGGGTCTGTAGTGTTATGGCTGGGGAAAGAATTTTTCACCAGCAATGGGTGACGCGACGGCAAGTGTCGAATAGGTCAGATGGTTTTTCCCCGGGCCGCACCGCGGGATAGCAAGAGCCCCTT
>JBDUCF010000031.1:0-14290 GCA_040003545.1 Pyrinomonadaceae bacterium
GAACTCAAGCCCCGTTAGTGCTCCGTTACGGAGCACTACTCAAGCCCCGCAGGGGCGGCAGAAGGTAGCCAGTGGCAAGCGCGAAGCGCGCAGCCACTGGTAGGAGACCAGAAAAGGATTTTCCGCGCCCTGCCAGGGTGCGAGCAATAGCCAGGCAGGAATAGGATGTGACTGTAGTGATCAGAGGGAAGAATGTCGGGCCCGAATCAGGGATGCCGATCACGGAAGGTCGTGGTTGGGGAGGCTGCAAAATTTATCGCATTCTTCGCGCCCGTGCCGGGCGCGTGAGCTGAGGTGGACGTTTTCCCAGTGGCTGCGCGCTTCGCGCTTGCCACTGGCTAACCTTGTGTCGCGCCTGCGGCGCGTTGGGGAGTTCCGCGTAAGAAAACGATCGGGAACTTCCAAGCCTCCCACGTGGACAGGGCAATTCTGATCTTTCCTGGCTTGTTGACACGCGCGCTATCCATGCTCAACAATGCGGCTCAGCATGAAAGCTCCGAGATTTCTCTTGCGCGGATTCCGCAGGCCAAGCGAGGTCGCATCTTTCGCTCTGGGTAAGCTGGAACGTGAAGTGCTGAACGAAGCCTGGCTCCGAGGTGAAGCCAGCGTGCGCGACATTCACTCGGCGTTCAATGGGCGGGTCGCCTATACCACCCTCATGACCACCCTCGATCGCTTGTACAAGAAGAGATTACTTGCCCGGCGAAAAGATGGCCGGGCTTTTCTTTATGCGCCGGCAGTTTCGCGGCATGAATTTGAACAGGGGATTCGCGAGGACGTAGTTGAGGGGTTGCTGGGTCGCGGCGCGGAAGGAGTGGAACCAGTGTTGGCTTGTATTGTCGATGCCGTTAGCGAGCGAGATCGCGAACTACTGGATGAACTTGATCGATTGATTAAGCAGAAGCGCAGAGAGTTAAGAACAAAGGGCTGAAAAAGAATGTTTGTCCTGTTGGGTATTGCTACTTTGCTTGCGGCACTGTTGACTTTCAACAGTGGGGCAGCGATATCGCTGGCCGCCTTGTGGCGAGTAGGAGGCAGGTTCACGCGTTCATGGTCTGCCGCTACACAGGCGAAAGTTCTTTTTGCGCTGCGCAGCGTTCCGGCGGCACTGGCCATTCTGCTGGTCAGCCTGTTTCTCCTGCCGGCGTATCTGGCTTACGAGCCTCGTACGACCACGGAGAGTGTCAGTTTCAAGCTAGCTTTGTTGGCCCTGATCTCTTCAATCGGAATCGGACTCGCGCTCTTTCGCGGCTTTGCAGCCTGGCGGGCCACCAGACGTTTGACGAAGAACTGGTTGGCGCACGGTGAACCCATCAGCCTCAAGGGGATCGATGTGGCCGCCTACTTCGTCGAACATCCATTTCCCATCATCGCCATCGTGGGTGTTTTCCGACCAAGATTGTTTATCGCCCGGCGGGTGCTGGACGCTCTGACGGACGGGGAAATCGTAGCCGCTGCTGCCCACGAACGAGGGCATCTGATAGCGCGCGACAATCTGAAGCGCGGCCTGCTGCGGGCTTGCCGCGATGCGTTGCTAATTATTCCCTGCGGTCGTTCGCTGGATCTGGCGTGGGCTGAAGCGGCGGAAACTGCGGCCGATGAATATGCGGCGCAAGCCGGCCGCGCCGTGCCACTGGATCTCGCCGCGGCGCTGGTAAAGATTGCCCGGATGATTCCTGAGGGGGCAAGGCCGACGATGCCTGCAGGCGCCTTCCTGGTTGACGACTATGGCGGAGTGATGGAGCGTGTGCGGCGGTTGGTGCGGCTGACCGAAGTTAGGCTGCCGGAACGAAAAGACGCCAGAACGAAATTATCGAGCTGGGCTTTCGCTTCTTTGTTGATTATGGGATTGGCAACTCTGGCGACGAATGCCCGCGTGCTGATGGCCGCCCACTCCGCCATCGAGCGGATCATTTACTTGCTCACTTAGATTTGCGGCGAGCCTTTCTACTGAAAAAACCGGTTGCAGTCGCCACGAGCCGCGAACTTTACTCGGCTCACCGTCTTTTTTCATTCCCCGAGCGCTCGATGCGTGGCAATAATCTTTCGTGTTCTGCGCGCCACCCAGAAAAACATATCCCCTGATAACTACCGGAACCGGCTTGCGAAGGATGCATTGATCGCCTTTGCATCCCGCTTGTCTGACCAGGTTCCATAATTGGCGGCGCACCTTGCAGTGCTGCTCGCCGGGCGGAATTTCGATCACCACATGATCCGTGTTCCAATCAGGATGGGAGCCCAGTTCGGCCTGCATGTCATGATCACCGTCTCGTTCAAACCGCGCGGCATCTACGTTCGGCCAGTTAGTTGGGGGCCTCGGGACGGCCACGAACGCCATCCCGGCGTTCGCAAACATCGACCCGCCGCGGATGTTCCAACTACAGGCGCGGTTCATCTTCTAAGTGAAAAAGGCCGTCAGGCGCCGGAACTCTTGTCCGAACGACCAACAGTCGCAGTTGCGCTGTTGGCGCTCAAGGTCCGGGGTATGTCATTCATTGGAAACTCCGGGAAGGACAGATCGGGCTGAAACAACCGGTCGCGGCGGACCATATAAAAACGCATCGCCACCATTAGGATACCGAGCGCTAAGCCGATCCAGATCACGGCCCAGAGGACTGCGGGCAGGCCGGTGGCTGCCGCCATGTTCACTGCGTCAGTTGGCACGCTGGGAGCGAAAGGCGACGACAGGAAGAAGACCGTTTTTAGATCGAGTAGGGCGTTCAGAACACATTGCACCGCCAGCAGACTCACGAAAAACATAGCGACCTTTGGCTTGGTGAATCTCGCGACCGCGAACAGGCCCAACGACAACAGAACTCCCGCCAGCAGCGTAAACGGAACGCCCGAAAGCGTTCCCGCCGTACCCGCCATCAATGGCTTGATCAATCCAAAGATTAGCGTCAAAGCGAAGATCAGCACTGCCGAACCGAGCAGCACTATGCGCGCGGCGACAGATCGACG
The DNA here is from genome assembly GCA_040003545.1 of Pyrinomonadaceae bacterium. Taxonomy (GTDB): domain Bacteria; phylum Acidobacteriota; class Blastocatellia; order Pyrinomonadales; family Pyrinomonadaceae; genus DASXRU01. Next base: position 2,962 of record JBDUCF010000031.1, read on the forward strand.
AATCAGGATCAAAAGCAGTGCGCCATAGGCCATCGCGCCAAGATAACCGGCGCTGGCCACAAACATCTGGGCAAACCTACCGCCCTGGGTCGTATAGGTTTCACCGCTGGCGTTCATCGCCACGCTAAGACTCGCGACCGAATTACCGGTTATCACGGCAGCAATCGCATGCCCGCCTTCGTGGATAAAGGTGACGAAGATGCGGAAGGGATACGTCAGAAGCTCGGCGAAGGGAATGAACCAGAGGGCGATGGAAAGCGCCGCGGCCAACATCAGCGTAATCGCCTGTGGCCGAGCATCTGGTGAAATTCTTGTCCTCATTTGCAAACCTCCGCGCCGATCCTTGTAGCGCAAACCGTTAGTTTGCGAACGTAGTGTGTTTGGCTGCACGCAAACTGCCAGTTTGCGTTACCTAAGCCGCGCTCTTCCAGGGTATACGCTAACTGCCCCGTTCGTGTTCCAGTTCCGCTTCGAGCGTTCGCAGGGCCTTTTGCAGCATCTCGCGATGCTTCGGGTTGGTGGCGGTCTCCAGCTGTTGCAGCGTTCGCCCGCGTGACATTTGCAGGGACGCTATGCGTTCGCGGCGGGCGCGCGCTTCCGGCGAATTATCCAGACGGCTGCCGGGCAGCTCCGAAGGGCGGTCGGCCGCCGCTTCCTGTTGGGCTTCGATGCTTTTGCTTTCCCAACCTCTGGCCATCTAATTCCAGATCAATTCTCAGGCTATGGTGCCGTCCTTAACTACCGCGTTTTTCGGCACGATGATTATCCGGTCGCGTATGTAGTAGCTGCCGTCTTCACCGTCGGCGTTTTCGGTTCCCGCTTCATTAACCAGGCGCACGCCGGATCCAATACGTGCATTCTTGTCAATGATCGCGCGAGTGATTACGGAACCTTCGCCGATGCCCACGCGCGGCCGGCCGGCAGCGTGATCTTGCGCCAGCTCTTCCAGCGACTGGTAATAATCAGCGCCCATCATGTACGAGGCAGCGATTTTTGTTCCAGCTCCGATACGGCTCCGCAATCCTATGATGGAGCCGCTAATTGTTGCGCCATTCACGATGCAGCCATCGCTGAGGATGGAATCGCGTATCTCGCACTCGTGAATCTTTGAAGGCGGCAGATATCTTGCGCGCGTGAACACCGGCGCTTCCGCATCGAACAGGTTAAATGGCGGGATCGCCGTAGTCATCGCGAGGTTTGCCTTGTAGAACGCGGCTATAGTTCCAATGTCTTCCCAGTAGCCATCAAACATGAATGCCTGCACGTTGGCGGAGTTGATCGATGCCGGAATAACTTCGCGCCCGAAATCAAGCCGCGTTCCGTCTTCCTTAAGTAGTTGGCCCAGTTTTTCGTACTTGAAAACGTATATACCCATCGAAGCCAGAAAAGGCCGCGCGGCCGCTTCTTCGGGCGTGAGGCCCAAGCTGGTGGTATCGACACGCATGGCCTCCAGCGCCTCGCCTTTCGGCTTCTCGCGAAACTCGATGATGCGCCCGGTGCTGTCAGTTTTGAGCAAGCCAAACTCCGACGCGACCTGCGGCGAGCAGGGAATTACCGAGACAGTCACATCAGCATCGCTTTCGAAGTGGCGCTTGAGGAACTCGCGATAGTCCATGCGATAGAGATGATCCCCGGAAAGAATCAGCAGCGTGTCGATGCCCCAATCGTTGATATGCGGCAGCACCTGGCGCACTGCGTCGGCAGTTCCCTGAAACCACTGCGGACTCTCAGGCGTTTGTTCGGCTGCCAGAATCTCGACGAAGGCTTCGGCAAAAGGCGAAAAGCGATAGGTCTGGGCGATGTGTCGATTGAGCGAGGCGGAGTTGTGCTGGGTCAGCACAAAGATTCTGATGACGTCCGAATTGATGCAGTTGGAGATAGGAACGTCAACCAGACGGTATTTTCCGCCCAGAGGTACAGCGGGCTTCGAGCGTTGCGCGGTCAACGGAAACAAGCGGGTGCCGGCGCCGCCGCCGAGAATCACAGCCAGGATGTTACGTTTTCTTGGCATCAGGACTGCGGCGAGGATAGACGGAAAGTGCGGAAGGTTTCAAGGGTCAGTTGCGCAACCGACGCGTCGCAGTGGCTGACGCATGGGCTTCTAACTGTTAACTCAATACCGGGCGGCAGCGCCGCCGTTGCTCTTTACGCCAGCGGCTTCCTGCGCGATCTTGACGCCGACGCTGGCGCCGATGCGGGTAGCACCGGCCTCTACCAACTTGCGGGCGTCGTCCAGACCTTTGACGCCACCAGAAGCTTTTACGCCCAGCTCGGAACCTACAGTCCGACGCATCAAGGCAATGTCAGCAACCGTGGCCCCGCCCTTGGAAAAGCCAGTAGATGTTTTGACGAAATCGGCGCCGGCCTTCTTCGCCGCCAAACAAGCACGCACTTTTTCGTCATCGGTTAGCAACGCGGTTTCGATAATAACTTTGCACGTCACACCGGCTTCATGGGCCACTTCCACCACTGATCGAATGTCGTGCTCGACCAGACAATCGTCGTTGCTCTTAAGCGCGCCCACATTGATTACCATATCGACTTCGCGCGCGCCGTCAAAGATTGCCCGCCGTGCTTCGTAAGCCTTCACGTCGGGAAGTGTCGCACCGAGGGGAAACCCAATCACTGTACAGACCGGCACTCCGCTGCCGCGAAGATGACAGTTAGCCGCCTGCACCCAGGTAGGATTCACGCATACTGATGCGAAATGAAAACGCGCAGCTTCCTCGCAAAGTATTCGGATATCGTTTTCGGTGGCTTCGGGTTTCAAAAGCGTATGATCGATCAGGCTGGCCCAGTCTCTGGCCGAGCCTGCCTGGCCCAGCACCAGACCGATGCGCGATGCGCCGGCGTCAACTACGCGGTGCATTCGCTCCGGGCAACGGTTGAAGCATTCGGATGTGCAGCCGCAAAGAGCTGCCTGATCCGGACCCTCGCCGTTCAGACGAGAGACGATGACATCCGTAATCTGCTCTACCAGTTGTTCCAGGTCGCCGTTGTTGGAATAGGGCATCGTAGGAAACCAGCTCAGTTGAATCGTTGTCGAATGAAGCGACGAGCTGACCATATTCTATCACGGCGGCGGAAGGTCGTCTTTCTCAGCGAGATCGGTTGGCAGGGTGCTCGGCTTCGCTGCCTGATGTGCGGTGGCGGCTCCGCCCCACCGTCAGGGATGCAGAATTATTTGGGGGCTATGCCCCGGTGGGGCGTAGCCCCAACAAGCCTTTGGATTAGATGGAAGGTCGGAGACCTGCCGCACATCGGGCGGCATAGTCCGCAAACGAGGTCCTAAAGAAAACCGAGTGATCGCTACTGCTTCGTTCTAGCCGGTACTTCCCAAAGCAGCGCCGTATCTTTTCGCGCGCCGGTTACCATTGTGCGGCCGTCAGAACTGAACGCCACTGGATAACGAGCATCGCTCAGAGTCGCCAGCAACTCTCCGCTAGCAGCGTCCCAGAGGTAAACGCCTTTGTCGTTTGTTGTGGCCAGGATTGTTCCGTCAGGATTAAATATAAGGGAGACTGATTTGTCACCGGTGGACGGCAACGTGAGCTTGGCTTCGCCAGTCTCGACGTTCCAGATTTTCCCCGCTGACTGTTTGTCGCTTGAGGCGGTCGCGAGCCACCGCCCGTCGGGAGCGAAGGTCGCATCCGTGGTTCCGCTCTTTGGTAGTTTGAATTTTAGTTCGGCGGTCTTCGCGTCCCACAACCTTGTATCCCCAAAAAAGAACGTCGCTACGTACTTGCTGTCAGGGCTGAACTCAAAACTCTTCATCAGGTTTTCAATATAGCCCTTTGGCGCAACCTTTCCCTGGAGCTGGCCGGTCTCCAGGTCCCAAAGCTTCATGCCGCCCTCTTGTTCTACGGTTATGAGCATGGTGCTGTCGGGACTGAAACCGGCGCGATAGATACGTTCATTGTTGGTGATGTCGCTCTTCAACTTTCCGGTCGACGCATCCCAAATTTTTGCGGATTTGTCTCCGTTAATAGTGAAGATCCAGCGGCCGTCGGAGCTGAATCCGGTTTGCAGAACGAGGAAGTGTGGCGCGCTGCTCCTCGGTAAGAAGATTCCCTTCAGGATCTCCTTCGTCACACTGCTGGTCGTATTGTGATTCAGCTCGAATAATTGTCGCGCAGCCGCTACATCCCACACCGCCACCAGATCGTCTTCTTTTTCGGAGAGAACAGTCTTGCCATCGGGACTGAACGCCACCGGGCCGAACTCTTCTTCGAATGACAACCCGGCTTTTAGTTTTGTCTCGAGGTTTCGCTTGCGTCCCGTTAACGTTGCCTTTTCCTGCCACGTTTTCACGTCCCAGAGCTTTACGCTCTTGTCGAGATAGTCTCGCGTACCGGCTGTTTGTCCGTCGGGACTAAACGAAAAACCGCTGATCCCCGCCGAGCCGGCTTTTAGCTTGGCTTTCAATTCACCGGTCTCTGTGTCCCAGATGGTAATCGTTCCGTTCATGCCACTCATTGCGACCAGGTGACCATCGGTGCTGAACATGATCAAAGCCTTGCGTCCAATGAATTTGGATGGGCCTTTGTAATCGGGAAGCTTAGCCTTCAGGCGGACGGGCAACTTGTCGGGCGATTGAGCGGCGACAGCCGGGGTTTGCCCTTTTGCAGGCAATGATGCGATTGGTGCAATTGAGCTTGCGGCTACAGCAATCGCGAGAATCGCGCGCGGAAAAAGACTTCGACACATCCTGTTACCGATCTCCTTTCCTTTAGCTACAAGAGGGGACCTTAGTTTTCCGTTGAGGTCGGCCACAAGCCGGGTTGTGACAGTTCTGCGCTTGACCTAAGGGGGTCTGGCCTAAATGGTACTGAGGTGGGGGAGTTCAACGCTGGTACTGGCGTTCGATTGCTTCGATCTTTGAAACCCTCTTGCGGTGACGGTCTTCGCTGATCTCCGTGGATAACCAGGCCCGAACGATCTCGCGCATTTCCGCACTGCCGACAGTCTTGCTGCCGAGCGTCAGAACGTTAGCGTCGTTATGTTCGCGCGAATTGCGCGCCACCTCCACCGAATAGCAGGCGGCGGCGCGCACCCCGGGAACTTTGTTTGCGGTCATTGCGCTGCCCACGCCGGCGCCATCAATTATGATCCCTAATTCGGACGTGCCATCCGACACTGCGCGGGCGACGGCATGGGCGAAGTCGGGGTAGTCAACCGCGTCTTCAGAGTTGGTGCCGAAATCATGAACGCGGTGACCCATCTCCGTTAGAAACGTTTTCAGCTCCTCTTTCATTTTGAAGCCGCCGTGATCCGCGCCGACGGCAACCATCCTCGAAGTCTTCGAGCCACTTCGCGGCGCGCGATGGACGATCTCAATTTGACGCTCGCTAACGATATCAGCGGCCAGCGGCGTCAGCCGGGCGCCCTCGGCGATGCGCAACACAGATCCCTTTTCCAGATCGCGCAGATCGTCCTCAGTGATGACGCGCTTCGATGATTCATCGCGTGTGATGGCCGCTTGCGGCCCAGGTGAATTCTTGGGAGCAATGTCCCGGAAGCGGCTGGTTGGCGGCGGAGAGGCGGCGGGTGCGCTATCACGGCTTTCCCCATCGGCGGGAACTGCTTTGTTCAGCACGTCGCGCACTAAAGCTCTAATGCGATCGCGGGTTGCGTGATCTTCAGGCATCTTGTGTGGAGTGCGGTGCCTTGTCACCGCTTTTCAAATCTTTCGGGAACCGTTTTTTAAATACCAAAGCGGCGACAAGGCGCCGCACTCCAAAAGGGAAGTCAGGCCAGCGAATCGTCGCGCAGATCGAGCAAGCGGCCGGCGACAGCTATGATTTTTCCATCGCGCAGTTTGAAATCCACCCGGCCCACGTAGATGCCGCTTCTGCCTACCTGGTAAATAATCGTGTCGTTGCCGGATGGCTGCTTTGTTACTACCGGCTGCTCCATGAACGTATGCGTATGTCCGCTGGCGATGAAATCTATGCCATCGACCTGTGACGCCACCTGGGTGTCCCCTATCTGGCCACTTTGAGGTTGAGGGTAATAACCAAGATGTGACATTCCCAACACCAGACTGCACCGTTCCTTGCCCCGCAAAACTTTCACCACACCACTCGCCATCTTCACCGGATCAAGATATTTCACGCCTTTGAAGTTCTCGGGGGTGATCAGATTGACTGGACTAATCCCCAGGCCAAACAACCCCACGCGCACGCCGCCGAGGACACGTACGACGTAAGGCTTTACTCGGTTTTCCAGAAGCGTCCCGCTAACGTCGTAATTGGCTGACACAAAGTCGAAGTTGGCAAACTTCATCGCCGCCACCAGCCCGTCAACCCCGTTATCAAAATCGTGATTACCCAAAGTCCCAACGTCATACCCGATCATGGACATGGACTTGTATTCAACTTCGCCTTTGTAGAAATTGAAGTAGGGAGTTCCCTGAAACACATCGCCCGCGTCGATCATCAATGTGTTCCGGTTCTCTTTGCGCACCTGCTTAACCAGGGTTGCGCGGCGGGCCACGCCGCCTTTGCCGGCGTAGGTTCGGTCGTTGTCCGCTATGGGATCGATCTGAGAATGCGTGTCGTTGGTGTGCAGGATTGTGATAAGTGTTTCGCCGCGTTTCGGTTCCAACAGGGGAACGGCAATCGAAGACCAGTGCCGAGCAGAGAACATTTGCGGCGTGGAACGAGGTAGGGAAAGCGCCAGTCCGCCAGCTAACGAAGTGTTTAGAAATTTTCGCCGGCTAATCATTGGGGTCGCACCTCCTCGGTCACCGCTGAATTTGCCTTATCGAATTGGTACCGGCCCTCGGACGGGGCCGTGATATCAAGACCGGCAGCTGTTTGTGCTTTGACATAGTCGATGATGGCGTCACGAATCGTTAGCCCAAGTGGCTTCATGGCCTTTGCCTGTTGCAACACCGCGTAGTCGCCTTTGACTTTCAAAAGATAGTCGATACATATGACGGTATAGATTGCCGCCGGATCGATTTCTTTTTCCTTGCCAGCGACCAGGAGCCGCGCGCTCTCCAACTCCGCCTTCTTGTCGGCGTTAATTCGATAAGTAACCCGCGCGCCGGATTGGGCATCGTGAAATGCAACCACGACCCTGAGCAGATCCAGCAACTGAGCGCCCGTCAGATCAAATGCGACCAGCGAGTTCTCGAAAGGCAGCAGCTCAAAGATGTCGCGCGTGCGCAGGTCACCTTCGGCAATGGCGCTCTTCCGCAGTCCCCCGGCGTTGGTCACGGCCAGGACAACGGGCTTCCCCAGTTTCAAGCTTGATTGGGCGCGAATGCCGTCGGTAACGAAGTTGCCAAGCGAGCCGGCGCCGATGCCGCCCTTCTTCAGGTCGCCTTTCAATTTGCCTATAACCAGATCGAGGGCCCGCACCCTGGGCGAATAAGCGCCCAGCATCTTGTCAACTGATGCATCATCGGGAGTGGAAGCATCAACCGCACGTTCGGTCACGCGAGCGTGAATATTTGCTGGTGGGGGCGCAGGCGTTGCGGCAGGTCGGGCCGCCGTCTGGGCCAACGCTGACCGGGCGCCGGCAATTACGCAAAGCAGCAAGGCGCAACTAAGAAGGGCGAGTTTGGCTCTTGGCAATGACATGGTTCCTTCCTGATAGGAGCGAAAATATAACACGCTGGATCCTAAACTCGATTGACCTGTAGCGGGAGCTTCAATAGTATGTCGCACCAATGGCGCGCACGCAAATTCTAACCGTGATAGAGAAGTCAGTTTGAAATTCTCATTAACACGGCACTCCAGTGCGGTGATCTCTCCATGGCGATGGGAGACTAACGGTTTCAACGGTTTCCCGGTAAGCCGTTAAAACGGTTTCGGGATTAAATCGAGAACGTGCAATCACCTGGCTGAAGCCAGGTGTTAATGATATTAGAGGTACTTCAAATCATCAGGAGGACAGACTTGGCAACTTCCACGGCCCGAGCTATGTCAGAGTTCAGCAACCCTAACCTCGAAATGCTTATCACCACGGAAGCGATTCAGAACCGCATCCGCGAGCTGGGCGCGGACATCGCGCGCGATTATGCCGGGCGCAACCCGCTGCTCATTGGGGTCTTGAAGGGCGCCTGCACTTTTCTCAGCGACCTGATGCGGACGATCGACATGCCAGTGGCAATAGAGTTTATCGCTATTTCCAGCTATGGCTCCGCGATGCGCACATCGGGCGAGGTGCGTATCGTCAAAGATCTGGATGTGCCGATCGAAGGTCGCGACATCCTGGTGGTTGAAGACATCGTCGATACAGGTCTGACGCTCTCCTACCTGATGGCAAATCTGGTCTCCCGCGGGGCTTCCAGCGTCAAACTCGCCGCGCTGCTGGACAAGTCGGAGCGCCGCGAGCGCGATGTGAATATCGACTACCTGGGCTTCAAGATTCCCGACGCCTTTGTTGTCGGCTATGGACTGGACTTCGCCGAACGTTATCGCAACCTGCCTTTCATCGCGGTGCTGAAGAATCCCGAATTAGAGTGACCGTTACATGAATTGATGGCCGGTCAGAACTGGATGCCGTAATAAGCGAAGAGCGCATTGTTTCCGCGACCATGGTTGGCGATCGTGTAGCCGGTGTACAGCGTGCTGTTCGTCGATGTAGAGAACGAGAAGCCGGGGCTGACGTAGCCAAAACGATTGTTGCCGCTAAACCAATCGACGGTGAATCCGATCCTTTTAGTAAGGGGCTGTTCGTAGGCGGCTATAGCGCCCACCCTGGTTCCCTCGCCATCCCTGCGGTGCACCAGCGCATACGTCCCTCCGGTGAAGCGAGGGCCATTGAAGGCATTCAATTTCTTGCTGAACACGGTGTAGCACATGCCGAATGTATCTGTGCCGGCGCGATGCGTAACGGGCGCGTATAGAATGCAGCCGACTGCTCCTGCCGTTCCATTTGCTTTGTTATTGTAGAACTGCCATTTGATGTTTGGTTGGACCTCGATCGGCTCGCCGCCACCGGGCACATGTGTATAAGAGACGTTAGCGCCGACTTCAACATTGCGCGCCACGCCGGTCACTGCACGCGGGATGTAAGTCTGAAATGAGTTTTCTCTTTGCGACGCGTAGTTGGTTATAAAATCCATTTCGAGATAAATCTTCTTTGCGGGTACAACATCGGTTGAAGGCACGCTCATCAGGGTTGACTGAGCCATGACGTCGGCGCTAATCAGGTAGAAAAGGAACCACGAAGCCAGAAAGATAGAAGTTGATTTCAGCCTCTTCATTTGGGCTCTTTATTGTTTACCGGAGCTTCGACAAGAAACTTTCGCCGGCATTTAACTTAAGGCCAAAATTCTCGGCGATGGTTTGCCCGATGTCACTAAGCGATTGACGCGTGCCGAGGTCCACAGCGCGAGCACGCTTGCCGTAAACAATCAGCGGGGCGTATTCGCGGGTGTGATCGGTGCCCGGGTAGGTTGGATCGTTGCCATGATCGGCCGTGATGATGACCAAATCGTCTTCGCGCATTGCCGCTTCAATCTCCGGCAGGCGCGAATCGAAGTGCTCCAACGCCCTGGCGTAACCCTCCGTATCTCGACGATGGCCGTAGAGCATATCGAAATCCACCAAATTAGAAAAGATTAGTCCTCGCGTTTTCTGCTGTAGCGCGTGAATTGTTTGATCGATGGATTGCTGGTTGTTCTTGGCGGTCAGATCCTGGGTCACCCCCATGGAATCGTAGATCGAAGCAATCTTGCCAATGCAGACCACATCAAGACCTGCCGCGGCCAGCGCGGGTAGAAGATTTTCCGGTGGCGGCGGCACGGCATAGTCGTGACGGTTCTCTGTGCGATAGAACGAGCCAGTCAGGCCCAGAAATGGTCTCGCGATGACCCGCCCCACTTCGTGCTCGCCACGCAGGATCACTCGGGCAGTTTCGCAGATTTCGTATAGCCTATCGAGCGGGATCACTTGTTCGTGTGCGGCAATCTGGAAAACTGAATCCGCCGAAGTGTAAACAATAGGCTTGCCGGTCCTGACGTGCTCCGCGCCAAGCTCCTTGATTATTTCAGTCCCTGAGGCCGCGACGTTTCCCAGAATGCCAGGCACACCGGTTTCTTTGGTGAAGCGATTCAGAATTGTTTCGGGAAACCCGAGTGGGTAAGTGGGGAACGCGTGCTCCAGAACGATGCCGGCCATCTCCCAATGCCCCGTCGTTGTGTCTTTGCCATTCGAGCGCAAGGCGCACTTGCCGAACGATGCGCGTGGTTCAGATACCGGCGCCACACCATGCAACGAGCGAATATTGCCGAGGCCCCAGGCCTGCAGGTTAGGCATGTGTACAGCACGGGAATCACAGATGTGTCCGAGGGTATCCGAACCGGCATCGCCCCACGCCGCAGCATCAGGCATCTCTCCGATGCCGAGGCCATCCAGGACAATTAGTGTAATGCGGTTGAAGGGGGTCTCAGTTGGCATGGCGGAAAGATTTATCATTTGTCATTTGAAATTTCTCATTTGTTATTTCGCTGGGTTGCGAGCGGTTTTAAGAGACGCGGCAAAAATCCTGCATAGCGTTCTATTCTCTCCGATGATCTCTATTAGCAGTTCTTTCTTCACCATTTTGCTGCGCTCAATGACGCGCAGCCAGATCGATGTCTCATTTAATTCCTTGAGAACGATACGCAATTTGTGAATGAAATCTGCCTGGCTTTCTGCGCCTCTTGATTCACCATAATTCGGCGCAGGAGATGTTCCCGACCTCATGATCTGCCCGGCGACATGTTTTCCCGCCGGTGTCTTGGGCAAGTTGGCTGATAGGTTAATGATTCGAACAGAAAACTCTACCAGGCGTTCCTCCAGCTCATCGGCTCGCGATTTGAGGCTCTTTGCAGGTTCCTCGACCTCCATGGCGTTCTTCTATTCCACCTCAATCAGTTAGTCGCCAACCTCAAATGATAACCGACGAGTGAAAAATGAAGAATGGATTGTGCTCCTGGTGGTTTTTTCCTCGTTACCTAATTCTCAACAAGAGTTTCTATTCGAAGTCAAAAGTCAGAAATAGCAAATGAGAAATTTCAAATGACAAATGAAAAATCAAGTTTCTTCTGTTCCTACTGTCGCGCACTGCCGCCTAGCTCTTGGGCGCATAGTAACCCTCGCGCGCGCGCACAGTTGGCTTGCCGGTTACGCCGCGGACCTCAACTTTGATGGCCCGGTATTTTCCATCGCGCGATTTGTTGGTGGGATAATAACCCAGGCTGTATTGCGTCCCTATTTCATTAGCTACTTGCGCAAATGCCGCCTGCGCATCTTGTAGGCTCGTGGCAACAAAGTTTCGGCCACCGCTTGCCTTTGCCAGATTGTCCATCTCCCGCCGGGCCAGGTTGTAA
>JBDUCF010000283.1:0-4205 GCA_040003545.1 Pyrinomonadaceae bacterium
ACATAAACAACGATGGTTGGCCCGATCTGTACCTTACAAACCTCGGTCGAAACCAGATGTATCTGAACAAAGGCGATGGGACGTTTGTGGATGTCACGAACAAAACAGGTGCGGACGATCCACGCTGGAGCACCAGCGCTGCGTTCTTTGATTATGACAGGGATGGCTGGCTTGATTTGATAGTGCTGAACTACATTGATTTCTCGGTTACCAAAAGTCCCACGTGTTACGCGACGACCACGGCGAAAGACTATTGCGGACCAAAGGCTTTTCGCGCGCCCGGCAACCGCCTTTTTCACAACAAAGGAGACGGAACATTTGCAGATGTCACCGTAAGCGCAGGCGTAGACAGAGAGTTCGGCCACGCGTTGGGGGTGGTCACCGCCGATTTTGATGCTGACGGCTGGATCGACATGTACGTAGCCAATGATGGTGATCCCAATCAACTCTGGATTAACCAGAAGAACGGTATATTCAAGAACGAAGCGCTTCTGGCCGGCGCCGCCGTCAACCGAGATGGACAGGCAGAAGCGGGCATGGGTGTCGATGCTGGAGATTTTGATGGCCACGGCACCGAAGACATATTTGTTACTCACTTGATGGACGAGACCAATACGCTCTACATCAATTCGGGCGAGGCGCTTTTCGAGGATCGCACGCGTGAGGCGGGTCTGGGATTGCCAGGGAGTCGCTTTACCGGTTTCGGTACGCTGTTCTTCGACTATGACAACGATGGCTGGCTTGACCTGCTGGTCGCGAATGGAGCGGTGCAATTGTTGCCAGAGCTGGTGCGTAAAGGTGACCCCTATCCGTTGGGACAGCCGAACCAGTTATTCCACAATGACGGACGCGGCAAGTTCGTCGAGGCATCTGCTCAATCGGGCAAAGCTTTCCAGCTTATCGAAGTCAGTCGCGGCGCAGCCTTCGGCGACGTCGATAACGACGGCGACACGGACGTGCTCATAGCAAACAACAATGGACCGGCAAGGCTACTCCTCAATCAAGTCGGCAATAGAAACCACTGGATGGGCCTGCGATTGATAGGCAAGGGCAAGGGCCGGGAAATGTTGGGCGCGCAGGTCGAGATAGTGGTATCGAAGAGCAGGACTCAGTGGCGACGTGCAAGAACTGACGGCAGCTATCTTTCGGCGAATGACCCGCGCGTGCTCGTAGGACTTGGCAGCGCAGTTCGCGTTGAGGCTGTGCGAGTGCGCTGGCCCAACGGCGCCGTTGAGGAATGGAAAGGTCCGCCGGTTGATCAATACACGACCTTGAAGGAAGGCACCGGATCGCAGAAAAAATGAACCTCTTCGTCGAGAGCAACAGGACCCGCGCGTATCGGCAGGCGATGCTCTGCCTGGCGCTGGGGACTATCTTTTCGCTGGCGCTCGAAGTTCACGCGCAAAACACCGTGCGGACTAAGGATCTTCTGCAGCCAGCCAGGCCCAACCTCGTACCCTTGCATTGGCCGGATTTGACGAAGTTGGAAGCGGACGTGCGCGAACAACTGACGTCGTTGCAATCTTCGCTCGCCGCGACGGTGAAGAATCCTAAGACCAGCGAAGTCGAGCTCAGCAACGCCTATGGCACGATGGGAGAAATCTATCAGGCGTATTCGCTCAACTCTCCCACACGTGAATGTTATCTCAATGCCAGTCGCCTCGCGCCGCATGAGTTTCGCTGGGTCTATCTGCTGGGCAAACTGGATCAGCAGGAGGGTCTGGTTGATGATGCCATTCGCCGCTACAAAATCGCGGGCGCACTGCGCCCTGAGTACGTAGCCGTGCCGGTGAATCTCGGCAACATCCATTTGCAACTAAACCGGCTGGAAGAAGCGGAAGAGAGTTTCAAAGCGGCGTTGGTGATGGATGAGAACACTGCGGCGGCGCTTTACGGGCTGGGACAGGTTGCCCTGTCGCAACGAAATTATGCTGAAGCGGTTAAATATTTTGAGAAGGCGCTGGCGCTGATACCAGCTGCGAATCGGATTCATTATTCGCTGGCAATGGCCTATCGTGGCCTGGGCGATAAGGAAAAAGCGACAGTCCATCTGGCCCAACAGGGTACGGTAGGTGTGCAAGTGAGCGATCCGCTCGTGCAGGGGCTACAGGAATTGGTCAGGGGAGAGCGTATCCACCTGAGTCGCGGCAAGCTGGCGCTGGAAGCGCGGAGATATGCAGAAGCGGCTGACGAGTATCGGAAGGCAATTGCGGCGAATCGTGACAGCCTGCCCGCTCACGTTAACCTCGGGGCCACGTTGGTCTCGACCGGAGATCCAAAAGGCGCAGCTGAGCAATATGAAGAAGCTCTTCGGATTGATCCTGCAAACACCAATGCCAATTACAATCTCGCCATTCTGTTGGCAAACGAAAACAAGCACGGACCGGCGATCGCTCACCTGCAATCTGTCCTGGGCGTTAATCCGAACGATCTCGATGCGCGATTCTTCCTGGCCCGGGAACTATTGAAGTCCGAACGGCCGGAAGAGGCGCTGGCTGAGTTTTCGCGCGTGGTCGCGGCAGATGCAAGTAACGAAGATGCGCTCCTGGAGCAGGTGCAACTTTTGCAACAAAGAAAGCAGTACAAAACGGCGCTGGAAAGCCTGGAAAAGGGCCACGCGCAATATCCCCGAAGAGGGCGGACGGCCGTGATGCTGGCCTATCTGCTTGCGGCATCACCACAATACGATTTGCGCGATGGCGCGCGGGCGCTTGAACTTGCCCGGAACATCTATCGGTCTACGTCCCTGTTGGAACACGGCGCTCTGATTGCGATGGCTTTGGCTGAGCTCGGGCGATGCAGAGAAGCAGCCGAGTGGCAGCGACGAATAATCGCTGCAGCAGAGCAGGAGCGCAAAACGAAGCTGGCTGCAAAACTGACTACGGATCTGAAGGTTTACGAACAGACGCAACCGTGCCGGCCACGTGAAACTGCTGGTGGGACAAATCCTAACTAACTAGTATGCGACCCCCGGCAAACGTCTCGCTATCTATCCTCCTGTCGGAAGTCATGGACTCGCCCTACGAACTCGTGGCATCCTAACTCCAACTATGAATTTATCGCGAGCTGGTCTGCGTGAAACATTTATCTTTGTTGTCTTCGCCGGACTGGCTCTAATTAACAGCTCCCGAGCAGTTCTCCCCACGCGGGCGGACAGCCAGGGTTTAGTAACTGGAAACCGCGAAGCGGCGTATCGCGCAAACAATCTTGGTGTGGCTCAGCTCGAACAATACAAGGCCAAAGAAGCAGCCGAGAAATTCACACACGCGCTGGAGATCGTGCCCGATCTGCTGATAGCGCGCATTAATCTTGGCATTGCCCTCTATTACCTGCCCGATATCGACGCCGCGAAACACGAAGCGGACCGAGCAGCAGTCCTCGATCCAAGGGCGCCGCAGCCGCACTACATTCTTGGACTGATTGCGCGTGCTCAGAACCGATTCACCGACGCCACCAATGAATTTGAAAAAGTTCTGAAGATTGATCCTGACGACGTGGGCACAAACATCAACCTCGGACAAATATTTGTGCAGCAGAAAAAACAGACCGAAGCGATAGCCGCGTTTCGCAAAGCGATTGCTGCCGAACCGTATAACCAGACCGCGCTCTACAACCTGGGAATTCTCCTGACGCGCATGGGCGCGAAAGAAGAAGGCCAGCGCCTGATTCAAAAATTTCAACAATTTCGAGAAAGCGGTGCCGGCACCACGCTGGGAAACAATTATCTCGAGAGCGGACACTACGCCGAAGCACTTGTCTCAACCGGCGCAGAGCCGGAGCTGGTTGATCGAAAGACTCCTGAAGTTGTTTTTATCGACGCGACTGAAACGATTCTTCCGAAAGATACGAGCGGAACCGGGCGGAAAGGTCACGGCAGTTTCGAGTCAGCCTTGCGGGAGATGAATGCCAGGGCGCAGGCGATCGTGTTGTTCGACCTTGATGGCGATGGGGCTTTGGACGTTTTCGATTCCTCGGGTTCGCAGCGATTGCTTCGTAACAATGCCGGAAGATTTACCGATGTGACGGCGGGGTCTGGATTATTAATCGCCGGAAGTAAGTATTGTTTCGCGGCCGTCGCCGGCGATTACGACAACGATGGCCGTCCCGATCTCTTTGTCGCGCGCTTCGCTGAGAAAAGTTTCGTGCTTTATCACAACGATGGCGGCGGACATTTTTCTGACCGAACGAAACAGGCCGGCATTAAA
>JBDUCF010000032.1:0-14211 GCA_040003545.1 Pyrinomonadaceae bacterium
AAGTGCGCCGTCTAAACGGGTCACTATTTTAGTTTGTAAGCCGCGGCGGTTCGCGCGGGGATAGTTAACACTACCTGCCCGTTCGCCACGCGAGCGGCTGTCGATGCTCCTATTAGCGACGCCACCGCAACACCATCTCGCAACCCAACAGAAGCCGCGGGCACAGTGACTCTCTTTTCCTGGGCAGCGCGATTGATGGCAATGATCACCGTCTCGTTCTGATCCTGCCGCGCAAACACATAAGCATCATCGTCGTAGAAAAGATCGATTAGACGCCCGTCCCTAAGCGCTGAATGTTCCGCTCGCAAACGTATCCAGGAACGTGTCCATTCATACATGCGTTGCTCTTTCGCCGTTCGCCCGCCGGCTTCAAACGCGCTGCGAGGGTCCCCCGCAAAGCCGCCGGGAAAATCGCGGCGGTTGTCAGGATCCTCTTTTCCTTCCATGGCAATCTCTTCCCCGTAGTAGAGTTGCGGAATTCCCCGCATGCTCAGGATAAAGCCCACGTGCATCATCGCGCCTTCGAGAGTGGCACCATCCAGCGACATGAAGCGCATCGTATCGTGATTGTTTGTCAGGGTCGTGATTTTCAAGGGATCCGGATAGAGCGCGTCGTACTTCAATTGATCGCGAAGGGCCCGCATCGGCAGTTTGTTGGTGAATGCCAGCAGCGAAACATTCCATAAGGGAAAATCAAAAACAGAATCAAGTTTAGTGTCAACGCCGTCCCAACCAGTGTGCCCGCCGATAAAGAAAGCGGTATGCGCCGCATCGCGCTCGAATACTTCTCCGACCATCCACATCTTTGGGTATTGACGATGGAAAGCGTTGGAGAGATCGCGTATGAAACTGCGCGGCATGTACTGAATGGTATCCTGACGAATGCCATCAATTCCGGTGGCCCCAATCCACCAGAGCGCGTTTTGTATCTCGTAACGAGCGACTTCCGGCTCTTCCTGATTCATATCGGGCAGGTCGTCGTTGAACCATCCATCAAGCGGGTTGCGAAACTCCTCCTGATTGGAGTGGGGCGAGAGCAGAACACTGTTCTTGAATTTGTTGAGGGGGTGCTGCGCGAGCGTGCCATGAAACCAATCGTCCAAAGGTGGATTATTGACCCATGGATGGCGCGAGCCGACATGATTGGCGACCTGATCCTGGATAATTTTCAATCCTAAGGCATGGGCCTTCTCAGTTAACTCGCGAAGCGTCGTCAAGTCGCCAAAACGATCCTCAACCGCGTAGTAATCTATAGCGTGATAGCCGTGGTAGTAGGTGTTTGGACACCAGGCTTTGTCGCACGTGTTCACTCCATTCCAATTGTCGGACCAGGGAGTCAGCCACAACGCCGTCACCCCCAGGTCCCTGAAGTAGGAGAGATGGTTGATGATGCCGCGCAGATCGCCGCCATGATAAGCGCGTGGGTTCTTTCTATCGTTGGCTGCGGCTGGCGCGTCTGCCGGGGCGTCGTTGGACGGATCACCATTGGCAAACCGATCCGTCATGATCAAGTAGATCACGTCGTTGATGTTGATTCCCTGAAAATGATTGCGCAGTGCCAGCGGGGATTCGATTTTGAAGGGAATCGTAGTGCGCCCTGCAGCTGTTTCCAATACCAAAGGATATTCGCCGGGGCGTGCCGCCGAGTTGATGCTGACATTCACAAACAGGTAGGTGGAATTCTTGTTAGCGAGGACGCCGGAAGCACGGATCGCGGGATTAGGCGAGCGAACTGTTGCTCCTGCCAGATTACGGCCGCGCACAAGGAGCCTTACCGGGTTGATCGTATGTCCGGCCCACCAGAAGGGCGGCTCCACTTTGGTGACGCTCGGAAGCGCAGATTGAGAATTCTGAAGCGGCTGTGCCGCCTGATGTGCGGAAGGTCTCCGACCTTCCGGACGGTGGTACACATTCGTTACGAGGCTGCGCCCCACGCCAAGGCATAGCCCCACGGAAAGGAGGATCAATGCGGTAGGGCTTAGCCACCGCCGCACATCAAAGGGCTGAGCCGAGGACCGAATGAAACGGAAAGTCGAACCGCAAAGGACGGAAAGGACTACGCAAAAAAACGCAAAGGGTTCAGCCTTCACGCTACTTTGCGGATTCCCTTTGCGCACTTTGCGGTTAGCTCTTTCTTTCCAACTTCCGAAAGCGACGTATGCGATCTACCAGTAGATTAATCTCTGCGCGTGTCAGCTTCTTGCCAAAGGCCGGCATTCCCGCTTTGCCTCGAATGACTATCGACCTCAGGGCCTTCACTCCGCTGAGGTCCGAATTCTTTTTCCACCATTCAGAATCAGTAAAATTCGGCGCCTTATAGAGGTGTCCGAGTGGGGTGTCGCCGCGGCCGTCAGCTCCATGACAGCGAGCGCAATTTCGATTAAACAGTTCATCAACATGTTTCACTCGAGACGACCGTTGCTGCTGCAATGATCCTCGGGCAATCATAGTTGGCATGGCCAGCAGAGCAAGCAATAAGAAAACGGCGCTGCACACGACAACGCCTTTCAAAAACCAGTTCATTTCCGTGAGTTACCCAATTCCCTTTTCTATTGTCCCGCCGGCGCCAGATCATGAATGTGCCAGAAGACACTCTCGTTGCTCATTTCCGGATGCTTTCGCAGGAACATATTCGCCAGCGGCAGCGCTGCCGGATCATCCTTAAGGTCGGCAAAAATCTTGCCCTCGCGCTTCGCCTCGTCCTTCATTCCCAACTTCCGGAAGATAAGCATCAGGTTGTAGTGCGCGCCCAAATCTTCGGGATCGATGCCCAGAATTTTCTCGTAACACTCGCGAGCTGCCTGATAGTCGTGCTTGATCTTGCACAACTCACCCAACTGCTGCAGAGACATCCGATCTCGCGGAAAGGCGGAGATTATGCGCCGAAGGTTTACTTCCGCTTCGTCCAATTGGCCCCGCCTGATAAGAACGCGGGATTGCTGGAAGAGGGCCCGCATGTTTTCCGGGTTAGCCTTCACCACGGCATCGAGCAAAGCCGCAGCCCGATCGTATTGGTCCAGCTCGATCAATCCAATCGCCTGGTTTACCCGGGCCGTCGCCCGATATTTCTCGTCAAGAGCTGCCGCATGAATAAAGGCGTCGATAGCCAGCGGATATTGCTTCTGATCGATCAGGGCGATTCCATAGTTATTCCATCGTCGCCAATCGGGCATGGCATTCTTTGGGATTTCGTTCGGGGGAACGGGACCATTATCGCCAATCTGCATTACGTACTCGGCCGTCGCCATGCTGACAATCGGATAATCG
This sequence comes from Pyrinomonadaceae bacterium, assembly GCA_040003545.1. Taxonomy (GTDB): domain Bacteria; phylum Acidobacteriota; class Blastocatellia; order Pyrinomonadales; family Pyrinomonadaceae; genus DASXRU01. The sequence continues at coordinate 3,268 of JBDUCF010000032.1, forward strand.
ACCGACTTGCCCAGCGCGTAATCGCTGAAGACTCGCGTGAACCGCCGGTACTGCAATCGCGCCGTGATACGAAGCGAGCCCCGCGCCTCCGCCGGCACGCGAAACTGATAGCGCACCAGATCTGAACGACCGGATTGAATCTGACTGTTTTGGGCAATGCCTCGCGTGCGCCAGATGTGATGCTTGTCGTTGTAGGAGCCGTCCATCTTAACCAGATAAGTCTTATAGTTATGGGCTGACTCGTCCAGGTAACCATTTGGTTTAATGAATCCGGACTGGTAGAGAGTCTTGCCCGTTTCATCAGTCACCACAAACTGAACGAAGGCTTCGTAGAAATCCCGCAGCTCCGGCGGAAAAGAATGACCGATGTTTTTGTTTGTCACTACGACTTCAGCGGTAATTCGATCAGCCGGCTTGATGGTGAAGCTGCTGCGATTTAGGGGCGCGATAAAATCTTCCGCACCCACGCCGGCCGACTTTCGCCGCAGGGAAAAGATATCTATGCCCAACGCATCGTTCTCGAGGAGCTTCGTGACCGCCTCAAGCTGGTCCGGCCATTTGTAGAAGACTGGTATGGCTGTGTTCGCAGCGGGCCAGCGATGGCTGGCAAGTTTGCCCAGCTTTGCCGATACATCAAACAACGGCGCCGGCTCGCGCTTCATATGACACGAGTTGCAAGTCTCCTTGTCGCGAACGTAGTAAGGGTGCGGCGACTCCTTCGAAAACGATGACATCTGGTATTCATCTGCGACCGCAAAGGCCCGGATAAACTTGTAATCATTCAGCTCGCGCGGCACCTGCGATTTGTGACAAGCGCCGCAGAAGTCGGCCGTCTTCAATAAGGGCCGCATCATCGCGCGGCGATGCGAAGGAATGTCGTCAAGAATCTGCTGGTCCGTAATGCCGGCCAGCAATCGTGTGCCGTCCTCTTTTACCAGCAGGGCGGGCTCGCCCATGACATAACCACCAATGCCTCGTCCAGTGGCCGCTTGGATCGAATGGCAACTAATACACGAGACACCGTCCTCGTCGAATGGCCGCTTCACCTTGGAGTTCTTTGTCAGGGCCCCTGTAAAAAGCGCGGCGGGGTTGTGGCATGATTCGCAGTGGCGAGTGAACTCAATTCCTTTCTGCGATTGCAGGTCTTTGACGTTCTTCTGATAGAAAGGCTCGCGAAAGGCGTTGCCATGGGCCGATTGACGCCACTGCGCATGCGCATCGGTGTGGCACGTGCCACAGCGAGTCGAGGGAACAAACTTCTCGCCGGGAATAAATGTTCCGGTGGTGGACGTCGCATTGCTCGGGGCAAACGGATTAGGACCAAATTTGAAATCGTAATTCCTGGAGATCTCTTCGGTATAGGAAAGAGTCGGATCGGCGTTACCGTCGCTAATTAAATTCGCGCGCGCACCTCGCCCCAGAACGACAACGGCAGCTATCGTTACGACCGTAAGGATAAGAATCAGGACAAAACGGTCCCTGGTCACTATGGTGGAATCGGACCGCTTGGTTTCAATGGAGGTTTCCATAACTCTCTTCCCTAAACATTAACGCTAAGCACCGGAGACGATATTCCTCAAAACGAGACCTCACCGTCAATAAGCAGCCGGGAAACGTTAACGCGAAAATTGGCGATCAGGCTGATTTCATTGTTAGTCAGATTGAAGATTAGTTCCCGACTTTTAGGATTGAACAGTGGCGCTCCTTTTTCATCGTTCCGCGCAAAGTAGAATATTGCTTCCTCTCCAGGTGCTTTCGGCGGCACGAAATGCACCAGCGCCCGACGCTCGCCGTTTTCGCTGGCAATATAGACGTAACGCTGAAGATCCGCCAGTCTGCCTCCTTTGAAAACCGAATAAACGGCGTCTGCGCCTGGTTGCTCTTTCGATGAAGAGCTTAACGTCACCACATAGTTTTCAGCGCACGCAGGGCACTGCAGGATGCCTTCCCATTTTGCATCGAAGGCAAGGCGTTCCTTCTCGCCCAGGTGATCGTAGTCCGCATTAAGTTGCTTTTCGCGCAGTAGCGCCGCGCGAATCGGCAAGCCTGATCTCAGTCGCAATCTGAAGAGGAAGTCCAACGGCGCCCGGGCTCCGCCAACCGCCGCAGTATTTTGTTCAGTCCTTACCAGCGCCGGACCCCCTATGTCTGTGTTTGTGCTGGGTGCGCCTGCCACCATCTGTACCTGCCTGGCGTAATTAATCCGCACTTCCTGACTTGCAACCCAGGGCGAATCGTTCATCACTCGTTCTACATCTTTGCGATCCCATTGCGTAAAATGCTTCCTGGTCCAGGCATCCTGCGCCGAGGCTGTCTCCCAGCACATCGCAGTAATCAGTGTGAACAGAACCAGCACCGCCGCGTGCCTGATAAATATGATTTGAAGCCTGGTCACTTCCTTGTTCCTTTCTTCTGCGCCGGGGCGCTTATTGCCACTGGCCGAAACCTCACGGTTGTCCCGGTCCCAACATCCTCTGAATCCGTAGCTTTTCGTCAACGATGCGTTCCTGAGTAGCCTGTTTTTCTAAAGCCTGGAGACGCTTGAACTCAGCCAATTCCGTTGCTGCCTTATCATTTTGCTTCAACCGCGAATAAGCCAGAAAAAGCTGATAGTGCGCTTGCGTTTGCGTTGGATTCTTTTCAATCACATGCTGCAAGCGAAGGACAGCTTCCTCGTAGTTGCGGCGCTTAATCGCGACCCGCGCATAGTCGTACAGTACGGGAACGTTCTCCGGTTCGAGAGTCAGCGCGCGTTTAAGCGGGCCTTCCGCATCATCAATCCGCCCTTGCTCGATGGCAATATAGCCCAGGCTCGCCAGGGCATCTACGTAATCCGGATGAGTAACGAGAAACTTCTCGAGTAGTTGACGTGCGACTTCGAAATCGCCGGCTGCACGATGTGCGTACGCTCGCAGATATTCGATATCCTTGATGTTTGGATCGATTGATGCCGCCAGATCGAAGTCGGCGGCAGCGGCCGTCCACTCACCTTTACGATAGCTGGCATTGGCGCGACCGAGAACGTAGGCCACTTGCGTAGGATCGAGCGTCACGGCTGCTCCGTATTCCTTGATCGCGCCCTCCCACAAGCCCGCACGGAAAAATTCCCTGCCCAACAGGTAATGATAGTTGGCGTTTTTTCCGTCGCGTTCAATGGCGTGTTTGAATTCTTCGATTGCATTGATCTCGTCATTGCGAGCGCTGGCAATAAGCCCTAAACGAAAGTGTGTCTCCGGCGGATCTGGATTGAGATCAGCCGCTTCCGCCAGATAGCGCGCCGCGTCGTCATTTCGATCCAGATTGTACAACGCGATGCCCAGGTTGTAGAGAACTTCAAAGGTGTGCGGCATCGCCTGGTTAACTTGTTCAAAAAGTCTCGCCGCCCGCTCGTACTCTTTGTTCTGCGCCAGAACCGTCGCCAGCGTGAAAAGGCCCTTCGGATCGCCCGCGAACTTCTGCTCCAACCATCCGGCGACTGAATTAGCATCAGCCGCGCGGTTGGCTCGATAGGCCACGTTGAGATAGGCAAGCGCCAATTTGGGATCCTCAGGCTCTGCTTCGCGAGCCCGCGCAAGATGATCCGCTGCTTTGTCATAGTTGCCGGCATCGCTGTAGAGCGCGCCCAGATTGTAATGCGCCTGGAGATGTGATGGATCGGTCTTCAGCACGCTCTCGAACTGGGCAATAGCCGCGCTGGTTTGGCCACGCTCGGCCAACATTCGTCCCAGATTATTTCGGGCGCTGATGAAGTTTGGATCAAGCCTTATTGCCGTATTGAATTCATTTAGAGCTTCTGCCGCGCGCCCGCTTCGATCCAACACAACTCCGAGAACGTTGTGCGTGGTCGCCGATCGAGGCGATCCCATCACCGCGGCTCTGGCGGCGCGCTCGGCGTCTCCCAGTGCGTTCGCTTGCAACGCCGCGACCGCGACATCAAGAGAGTCGCGGGCCGACTGGCTGAGGCCGACGTCCGCTCCTGATGGAGCCTGCCCAGTGACAGGGTGGCGCGGTCCCCTGTTGCGCTGAGCTCTGACTGCCGAAAAGCAGACCGAGAGCACTAAACAGCAAAGCAAAAGGAGCCGGTAGGTAAATAGCATCGGCCGCGCAGACTCCTTAACTTTTGAATAGCTCGTCATCGCGTGTCTACGTTCACTGCTTGGCTGGTGCATTAGTGCGGAATTCAGTATTGAGCCGCTCGACGGTTGCAAACTCCCGATTTGCTTCTTCCGTGTGACCGAGTCGCTTGAGTGCCAGTCCCAGTTGGTAATGGGCATCCGGCCGGTCCGGCGCTAAAGCCACTGCCTGGCGGAGAGACTCAAGAGCCTCAGCGAATCGCTCGACTAGAATTAGGGCGCGGCCCAGCGCCCAATGAGCTTCGAAGCTTCTTGTATCAAGACTGGTGGCGCGCTGAAGAGCGCTGATCGCTTCCTCGGTTTTTCCCTGCTTGAGCAGCAACGCTCCAAGACCTACTTGTCCCATCGCCGACTGCGGCTCAAGGTGGATCAGCTCCTGGTACTCAGCCAGAGCCGCTTGTGAATCTCCCGCAGCTTCCAGCGCGGTGCCAAGGAAGAAGCGTGCTTCCGCTCGCGTGGAATTCAGCTTGACCGCCGCGCGCAAGCTCTGTACTGCGGCCGCGTAATTTCTCATCGTGTACTGCACGCGCCCAAGATAAAAGTTTGCGTCGAAGCTCGTGGGTGCGAGAGCGACAGCCTGGACTAAGACTTCGCTGGCTTCGTCGTTGGCCCCGCCGCGCGCGGCGAGAACTATTCCGAGCAAAGTAAGCGAGGCGGCATCGCCGGCGTTCAGGCGCAAAGCGTGTCGCGCTTCCCTCTCCGCTGCAGAGGTTTGCCCGGCATTGAATAGCGCCAGCGCGTAGAAGTAGGCGGCGTCCGCCGAATCCGGAGCCCTTTTCGTCATCTCGGCGAATGTCTCCGCCGCCTCGGGCCAGCGATTGAGCTTTATGTAAGCCAGTCCCAAATCCTGCCACGCGCCAATCAGATTGGGATCGTGTCGCAAAGCCTCCTGGAACCCGCTAATCGCCGTCTTCAAATCATTCCGGTCAACAGCTAGTAGGGCCCCAATGTACATGACGCGGGGCTCCGCTGGTCTGGCATCCTGCAACAGTTCGTACTGCGCCAGAGCAAGTTCAGTATTTCCCAGAGCGCGGTAGGCTGCGACCAGTTCAAAGCGCGTCTCGTACTGGCGTGGATCAATCTCAATCGCACGGCGCAAATGATCGGCTGCTTCCTGTAACTGTTTTTGATCACCGACCCTGAGCAGGAAGCGGCCCAACTGGTAATGCGCGGTGTAATTCTTGTCATCAATTCTGATCGCGGCCCGTTCCGCTTCAATGGCTTCCTTTGCGCGTCCAAGCTTCCATAAGACATAGCCCAGATTTGCTTGATACTCAGAATTGGTTGGCTGTAGAGCGACTAACTGGCTCAGGTCTTCGTACGACTCGCGATAAAGGTTGAGGCGCATGCGCGCCAGTGCGCGCGCGTTGAGCGCCGCAGCGTCTTTGGGATTCGCTGCCAGCCTGGCAGTCGCTTCCACTTCTGCTTGTTCAGCGCGCATCTGCGGCGTGCTGAAACGTTCCGCGTGCGAGCGCGGGTTAGCCCCAATGCCGTTGCCCGTTGATTGAGCGAAAACAGAGGGCGTGCCGAACAAAACAATTACTATCAGGCAGCGCGTGTGGAGTTTCATAAGGCAGAGCTTAGTCGGCTCGAGCGGGGAGGTTGACTGGCGATTCTAACAAAAGACGACCACGCGCGCGAGCAGCGGGTCGTCTGTGATCTAAAGGTTCGGAGCGGCGACTACGCATCGCCGCTACCGCATCGAGTAAGGTGAACCGCTAAGGGCCGCCGGTGCTGGGCTGCGATCTATTAGAAAATAAACTTCGCGCGATATTGAACCACACGCCCGGGCATAGCGTTGAATCTGATGACCCCGAAATCACCAAAGTTTGCGTTGTTGCTTGGGACGGTGAAGTTCGGGTGATTGAACAAGTTAAAGACCTCCAGGCCGATCTGCATCGTCAGCATTTCACTTAGCTTAGTGTTCTTGAAGATGGACGCATCAGTCGTGAAAATCGATGGGCCTGTAAAAGTGTTGCGTCCGAGGTTGCCGAATCGGATAGTTCGTCCGGCGGCGTTGGTCACCGTATTAAAGTTCGCGGAGTTGGTATCAAAAGCCGCGGGGTTCAGGATGCGACCGGGCGGAACGTTTGCAAACGGATTGCCTATCAGATTCGGGCGCTGGCCACCGTTGCAATCACAGGTGACGCTGTATCGGAATCCCGAGCGGGCCGACTCGATGATATTAAGTTGGAAGCCCTCGAAAATCTTGGTCACCGCTCCGCCCTGATTGAAATAACGTTTCCCCTTTCCGAATGGGAGGTCAATGATGGCGTTGGCCGATAACAGGTGGCGCACATCAAGCGATGAGGGACCGTAATCCCGATTAAGATCGAAGGGATTGATCGGACCGCCGCGACCGTTGCGTGAATCCCCCAAACCGTTGAAGATTCCCGTCGAGTTGTCCTTCGTGCTGCTCCAGGTGTACGAGATCTGTCCCTGAATGTTATTCGAGAGCCGTTTGATTAACTGCGACTGAAGCCCATCGTATTGAGACCGGGCGCCGTTAGTGTAGATGATGGCGTTGTCAATGAATTGGCCGGCAGCGTTTCGCGCCAATGCCAGGCCGTTGGCGCCAATGTCGTTCGAATACAGCAAGTGCCGCGACCGGTTTCCGACATACCCCACATCAAGCGAGTAGTCCCTGCCTAATTGATATTGAACGCTCAGTTGGAACTGATGAGTGGAGGCTACCTTCTGCTTGGGATCGACTGCATAGACGCCGATGAAGGTTGGGATATTAGCCGGATCAACCTGAGGCACAGCCGGCGGCCCGGTGACCATGCTGTAAACCGTCCCTGTCGTCGGGATACTGAATTGATCGAAGGAGACACTGTTGGAGAAAGGCGGATTGCGCACACCGGGCGGATAGTCAACACCGTCCAGCGAGTAAAGAAGACCGTAGCCGCCGCGCAGGACAAGCTTCTTCTCCTTGTCTATTGCCCAGGCGAAGCCAGCGCGCGGGCCGAAGTTATTCTTGTCAGTGCTTATGATTCCATCTCCGCCGCCGGAGGCGACAACCACCTTACGTTGCGCAATATCGAACAGGCCGTAGCGCCCGTCCTTTTCCGAGAAAGGAGTGTAAAGGTCGTAGCGCAGACCGAGGTTAAGAGTCAGCTTGTCATTGACCTTCCAATCGTCCTGCACGAAGAGACCATATTCCTGCGACCGTAGATTGAAGGGCCCGCCAAATATTCTCGATTTGGTGACAAGATCAGCAGGCAGGCCGAGCAGAATGTTCGCTTGCGAGTTGCCGGTGCCGCCATAAGCGACTCCGTCCGGCCTGACAAAGCAGGCCTCCGCTGTTCCAGACCCGGCGGGACAAGTGGGATTCGGTCCCGTCGATGGGCCCCGATCGCCATATTGGAACTGACCTTTTAAGGTGCCCGTGCGGCCACCGTCGATCGTGTTCAAATGTCTCAAGCGCAACTCGCCGCCAAACTTGATGACCTGATTTCCCTTAATTACAGTTAAAGTGTCGGCGAAGTACGGGTTCTTGCTTTTGACCTGGAAGAGGCCACCATCACCGGTGAACTCCAGAAATCCGTCATTGAAGTTACCAATCAGCGCGCCGCCTGAAGCTTCCAGTGAACCGTCATTGCTGTTAGGAATGCCGATGTCCTTCGCGTAGGTCGGGCTGACGCCGCACGCACCACCGACGCCGCAATTAAAGATCGAGATCTGAATTTGCGTCAGGCCGAAACGAAATTCGTTCAACGTTGTCGGGTTGAAGGTATGCGTGTCACTAATAGCAATCTGACGGGAGTCACCACGCTCTTCACCGGCACCAAATCCGGTCGTAGCGATGTTTCCCGGAACCAGGTTCGCGCGGGTTGTAGTCAATTTCTGGTTTGTAAAGCGTCCGGCCAGCGCATTGTTCGCGCTAAGCTTGTGGTCAATTTTGAATTCGTAGTTGTCGATTATCTCTTTATTCGCCCTCTGAGTGAAGAAATTCGGTCGTCCTCCGCAGCAGTCCAATCTTCCTGACGGATTGAAGATAGTCCTGGTTGGCTGCGCGTACGAGTTTAGGTAGTTACGACCAACTGCACTGATTTGGCCAGCCGGAATCACGTTTCCCGCGTAAGGCAAACCGGTTCGCGGATCACGAATGGTTGGAAATTCACTGAAGTCACCGTTGCGAGACTTCGCAGTCGGGACTGTGGTGTTCGCCGGGAATGGAAGATTGTTGCGCTGTCCCAAATAATCGAAGAAGAAGAAGGTGTGATTCTTGACGATGGGCCCGCCGATGGTACCGCCGAACTCGTGAATCTGCTGTACCGGTTTCCGATCGGCTGCTACCTCTAACGGGTTAGGATTACTCTGACTGAGCAAGTCGTTCAAGTGGGCCCTCAAAACAGGGTGGTAAGCGTTAAGCCGGGAGTTTTGCCCATAGTAATAAACAGAGCCGTGAAAATCGTTACCCCCGGATTTAATGGTCGTAGTAACTACCGCACCTGCAGCCCGGCCGACTTCGGCTGGGGGAACGCTGGTTGTCACTTTGAACTCCGCAATCGCGTCTGGATTTGGGAACGTTCCAATCGATCCAAACTGTGGCTCGTTGTTGTCCACGCCGTCGAGCGAAAAGTTGTTGCTCGTCGCGCGCTGCCCGTTCGCAGAGATTGCCGCACCTCCGGAACGACTGAATCGAGAAGACTCAGAACTGCCGTTCTCGTTGCTGGAGCCAGGTCCGCCACTGCCGGCACGCGGGTCGCCGTTGTTGAATGCGCGCGCTTCCGGGCCGCCGCCGACGCCGACGTTATTCGCACGGGTTACACCCGGCGTGAGCGTCGCGAGCTGCGTGAAGTTACGTCCTGAAAGCGGCAACTCGGTAACCTCTCTCCCGCTGATTACGCTGCCGCGGTCGCTCGTCTCCGTCTGCACCAACGATGGCGCTGCAGTAACCGTGACCACGCCGCCCACTTGCCCTGGCGTTAGGGTAACGTCGACGACCTCCGTGCTGGCTGTTTGCACGGTAACGTTATCGCGAACGTTATCGCCGAAGGTGGAGGCTTTGACCGTCACTTTGTACTTGCCGGGCTCCAGCAAGGGAGCTTCGTAGGTGCCATCGTCGCCGGTGTTGACCACGCGTTCGGCATTGGTGTCAACATTCGTGATCGTGACGCTGGCATTCTGAACGATGCCGCCGTTCTGGTCTCTGACCGTTCCCTTGATGGTTCCCTTATTCGTCTGCGCAAAGGTAGGAACCGCAAACGCGGCTAGTAACAAAAGCGATGCACCGATTTGCGAAAGAAAGCGAGTGGCACTCCTGTATGTCGTCATGGTCGGACTCCCTACGCTGGCAGAAATCGAGGTTGCGCTCTGTACCCGGAGTTTATCGGGGAGAGCAATTCAATGTTTGAGCTTGGAAAAGAGCGAAGCCGCAAAAGACACCCCCCCGTGTGCTTCAGCGCAATTCTTTATTGACGATCCGAAAAAGACAGCTTGCTTGGTCCGTTTCTTCGCGAATGAACGCTATCTGACGGTTTGTTGCCTCAACGAACGAAGTATTTAATACAGTTTACGGGGCCTGTCAACTCTTTTTGAGGAAAACCTGAACGGATATTTCCAGGTGCTGAAAGGGAGACTGCTGACGCTGGGGACTGGTCCAGAAATAAATAACTTCGGAACGAGAGTTTTCAGGCGGCGAACGCTGCCGCAAACTTGCTGGCGAGAACGAGGCTCAAAGCTCCTCTTAATGCAGGTTTTTCTCCCAAAGTTGAAGGCAGAATCTTCGCCGATGCCAGGCCGCGGCGAATACTATGTTCGATCGTTTCAGTCAGCGCACTTTCAACCAGCGGCCAGGCGCGAACGATCTCTCCGCCCACCACAACAGCCTCCGGGCTGAAGCCGACAACCAGGTTTGAAATCCCCACGCCCAGGTAATGAGCGGTTTCAATCAGCGCTTCCCTGGCGTTCGCTTCACCGCTCAACGCCTGGTCAACCAATTCTCGAAAACCAAATATTGCCGCGGGTTCTGCACCAGACAGTTGCAGGTAGCGAGCCAGCGCAGCGCGCTCCGAGGAAAAAGCCTCCCAGCAATCGTGATTGCCGCATGAGCACGGAACCGGAGCGTGCGTTCCGATCACCATATGCCCAAACTCGCCCGCCGCTCCACGCTGTCCGCGATAAACCTGGCCACCAAAAATAATCCCTGTACCCACGCCTTCAGCTACGAGCACGAGAATAAAATCTCTCGCGTCGCTAACTTCAGGCCGGCCAAACCAAAGCTCGGCCAGCGCGACTGCATTAGCATCATTATCGATGATCACAGGCAAGCCCACCGCCGCGGAGATCATTTTGCAGACCGGAATATCTTGCCAGTTGAAGTAAGGAACGTAGACCGCCGTGCCGGTTGACGGATCCACCAAGCCGGGAAGACTTACGCCAACAGCTTCTATCGATCCCTTGTTTCGGACTGAAAACTCGCGGACCAGAGCAATCACATCCCCCAGAGTCTTTTCAGGATCAGGATCAGTCAAAAACTCCTTTTGCTGGACGATGCGGCCTGCCAGATCACTGGTCGCGACCGTGGTGCAAGTGGGTGTAATCGCGACGCCGATCGCTATTGCTTCCTTGGTCCGCAATCTCAGCAGGGTTGGCCTACGCCCTCCGGTCGACTCGCCTTCGCCGACCTCTTCAACCAGGCCTTCCGCTGTCAACGCTTCGACAATGGCGGAAATGGTTGACCGCTGCAAATCCGTTTCGCGCGCAATCTCAGCGCGCGAAATGGGTTCACGCTCACGGACATAGTTCAATACGATCTGCCGATTGATATCGCGGATTGTATTGAGGCGGGCGGCCTGGGTTTTTC
>JBDUCF010000033.1:0-14187 GCA_040003545.1 Pyrinomonadaceae bacterium
TGCGGCGGGCGGAAAGCGGCGACGACGCGCCGCGATCCGGATTTGCGGCCTCTGATCGCGGCTCGATCTCAATTCCGGTTACTTGCGTATCGAGCCAGAGCCGCACGCGCCGCTCGCGCGCCTTTAGCATGAAGCCCATCATCACACTGTGCGGATCGACGAAGCCGTCGGTAGGGCAGAACGTGCCGCCGAGAATATCGCCGGCGCGAAGTTGGGGCACCATCTTCAGAATGTCTTCACCCGAAAGCAGTTCGACGTTGTTAACACCAAACGCAATCTGACGTTCTCGATTCGCCTTAAGATAATCCAGATGTCGTTCGCTGGTGGCGCAGAACAGATAACCATGCGGGCGATAATCCGCGGGGTGGCCCATGACTTCATCAAAGCCGGCGAAGAAGTCGATGGAGTAGTGCGACATCTGAATGTTAACGGGAGTGGAAAACTGGGCCCGCACGCCGCCCATGCTTTTGCCCGTTGAGCCTTTGCCCTGATGCGCTTCGCGTTCAATTACCAGAACATCAGTGCATCCTTGTTCGGCAAGGTGATAGGCCACGCTTGAGCCGACAATGCCGCTGCCAATGATTACGACTTCCGCTGTTTCGGTCATGGTGGTCACCATCCGGCTTGCTTCGTAGAATGGCCTGCCGAGAATAAGCGGAAAGGTTACTGGATACAACTGAACGACGCAGGTTGTTGGGAACATCCTTAAGACATGTTGACGGCGGGAGAGGTACGCGACTTTCATCGCGTACCTCTTTAGCTCGGAAGGTCGCTGAAGATTGATGCCTTTAGAAAAGCCCGACTGAAGTCGGTACTCTAAACGCACACTTACTGAAGCATGAAGTTGTAGGTGATCACGCCCGACACCTTGACTGGCGTTCCATTCAGCACTGTGGGGGTAAAGCGTGCTTGATAGGCAGCCTCGACTGCCGCGTGCGTTAAAGTCGGATGACCCCCAACAGCGCGCGCTGAGATTACTTTCCCGGTCTCGTCCAAAAGCACCTGTACGCTGACGGTGCCTTGCGCGCGAATCATCTTTGCCATCGGAGGATAAGCCGGCTTCGGCAGGCTGATGGCCTGGCTGTTCAGGATACTCTTGTGGACTGTTCTGGGTGGTTGTTTGACCGGCGGCGGGATCACGTTTCCCTGGTCAGGCACGATTGAGACTGTGTTGCCATTGCCATTGGTGCCGAGTCCAATCGGTCCTGCTGTGGTTGGACCGCTTGAGCCGGGATCATAGTGTGGACCCTTGATTGCTCCCGGGGGCGCCGGCGGAATGCTGACTGGGGTAGCACTGACGTTGGTCGGAACTGTATGGGGATTGGCGGAGCTTTCATACAACTGCGGCAATCTTGCCGCCCTTGCCGGTCCCGTATTGTGACTGGCAGACCGTGACGGAGAATGAGGGTTGCTGACTACATTCGCAGGAGTTGTTACTGGGGGAATGAACTCCAGCAGCGTCAGATCCTGATCCTGTTTTTCCAGTTGCGCGTCGTAGGCATAAATGCTGAGCACTCCGGCAAAGACAAAGAAGAGCGCATAGAGGGCCGTGGTGACTAATAGAAATGATCCTCGTCGCTTGAAATCCTCGCGGTGCGACTCCGACTCGATCAGATTGGTAAACATCTTCAGACCTCCCTTTTGCCGGTGCCGTTCGGGTCGCGGGAGCTAACTCGGCTATTTAGACCCCGGAGAACGTCTGAAAGTTCCCAGCTCCCAGTTCCCAGTTCCAAGGGAGGGCATTAACATCAAAAACTCGCAGTCCGGAAGGGGGCATGCCCCCGCTCTTGATTATCTGAACCAGGAGCTGTCAAATCTCGTCCCCCAAGTTGTCCAGCCTAACTCCTTCATTGCCTTTTCCAGCTTTTCAGAATCCTCAGCCCACACCAGTTTCTATCAATGGCAATAGGCTCGATTGACGATCATATGAAAATGATCGGGCATCAAGACGTAGGCTATTAGTTTGCAGGGCCACTCCCTAAGGAGATCCCCAAGAACTTTGAAGAATGCTTCGCAACAGTTCTGTTCTCTGAATACCGGCTTTCTCTTAAGCACATTTCCAGTAACAAAATGCAGAGCTCCCGGAAGATTCTGATTGGACCACTTCTGCGCCATGACAAAGTTTAAGAGCGGGGGCATGCCCCCTTCCTGACTGCGGTTTTCCAAGACGCTAGTTTTGCAAGAGTGTAGAGTTTCGATGGTTGTGTATATAAGAGAAGCGGGAGCATACCCCCTCCCCTGACTGCAAGTTTTCCAGCATTCCAGTTTTGGGAAGTTGGGTTTCTTTAGAGATCCAGTTTTGAAGTTGGACTTTAGTCTTTGGACACCTTAGGATTGCAACGCTTTCGCATCCCCTAATCTCTGGAGAAGAACGCATGGCAAGTAGTGCGGCTTTAAAAGAAGAGCTGAATCCATTTGAAATCGCCAAGCAGCAATTCAATCGCGCTGCCGACTATCTGGATTTGGAAGAGTCAATGCGGAATGTTTTGCAGACCGCCAAGCGCCAGCTCATTGTGTCGATTCCGGTGAAGATGGATGGCGGCGAAGTGAAGGTCTTTGAAGGCTATCGCGTGCAGCACAATATCGCCCGCGGGCCCGCCAAGGGAGGGATACGTTATCACCCGGGCGTGACGTTGGATGAAGTGAAGGCATTGGCTTCGTGGATGACCTGGAAATGCGCGACGGTCGGCATTCCCTATGGTGGCGGTAAGGGCGGAGTGATCTGTGATCCGAAGAGCATGTCGAAGAATGAGCTGGAGCGACTGACGCGTCGCTACGCCTTCGAGATTGCTCCAATCATTGGTCCCGACCGCGACATTCCCGCGCCCGATGTTTACACCGACGAACAGACGATGGCCTGGATTATGGACACGATCTCCATGGTGCGTGGTCACACGGAACTGGGCGTAGTGACCGGGAAGCCGGTCTCGCTCGGTGGCTCGCTCGGTCGCAGCGAAGCGACTGCGCGTGGGTGTCTTTATGCGTTACGCGAGGCTTGCAAGGTAAAAGGCATTAGTCTGAAAGGCGCGCGCGTCGCCGTGCATGGATTTGGCAACGCGGGAGCCAACATCGCCCGGCTGGTTGCGCTGGATGGTGCGCTCGTTGTGGCGGCGTGCGATTCCAAAGCCGGGCTCTATGCCGAGAAGGGGATTGACGTGCCGGCCGCTTTGAAACACAAGGCACAAACATCTTCACTGGCAGGACTGCCGCACACCAAAGAGATTGCGCCTGAAGACATTATCGGAGTCGACTGTGACATTCTGTTGCCTTCAGCTTTGGAGAACGCGATCACTCTGAGCAACGTGGGACGAGTTAAAGCGAAGATCATAGCGGAGCTGGCAAACGGCCCAACCACGCCCGGCGCGGATCAGGTGTTGGCCGATCACGGGGTGTTTCTGGTGCCGGACATTCTTGCAAATGCGGGGGGCGTCACGGTCAGTTATTACGAATGGGTACAGGACCAGAATTCCTTTTTCTGGTCGGAGAACCAGATCAACGAGACGTTGGAGCAGACGATGCGGACGGCATTCAAGTCGGTGCATGAGACCAGCGAGCGCTATGAAACCGACATGAGGATCGCCGCCTACATTCTTGCGGTCGATCGTGTTGCCGAAGCGACGCGGGTTAGAGGAATATTTCCGTAATTGGTCAGAAGTCAGAAGTCAGAAGTCAGATAAGATACGAGATCTGCGATGTCGAGAGAAGAGAAGACTACGGTTTACGAAAAGCCGACCTGTACTAAATGTCGCGAGATGGATCGGTTTCTGCGCGCAAGCGGCGTCGACTTTACCAAGGTCAACTATTACCTGGAGCCACTGAGTAAGAAGCAACTCATCGAGCTGCTGCGCAAAATGAATATGAAGCCTCGGGATCTGTTGCGCACCGGCGAACCGATCTATCGCGAGTTGGGTTTGGGTAAGAAGCAACTGAGTGATAGCGAAATCATTGCACTGATGGTGGAGCATCCGGATTTGATCCAACGTCCAATCATCGAGCGCGGCGATCGGGCGGTGTTGGGAAGACCAACTGAAAACGTGAAGACGCTGCTGTGATCTGGAGTGCGGTGGCAAGCGCGACGCCGCTTTGGATTTCATTAATCAGTGGTGACTGCCGGGCAAGTTGAAAAACTATCCAAAGCGCCGTCGTCGCTTCGCTCTGCCGGCGCACTCCAAATTGGCGCCAGATAGCGAGAACTAATTGAAGACCCGCGAAACCATCTTTATCTGCCAGAGTTGCGCGCACCAATCACGAAAGTGGTTAGGGAAGTGTCCTGAATGCGGCGAGTGGAATTCGCTGGTCGAGGAGCGGGCCCCTGCGGCCATCAAGGGCCGGACGCGAAGTGGTTTTCGCAGGCAAGCCGTCGAGGCCGTTTCCTACACAGCGATAGAATCGCAGGACGACGTGCGCGTTCCTTCGGGCGTGCCGGAATTTGATCGCGTACTTGGCGGCGGGATCGTTCCCGGAACTCTGGTCCTGATTGGCGGCGATCCGGGCATCGGCAAAAGCACTCTGCTGTTACAAGTCGCCGACAAGCTGAGCACTAATGACCGAAGCGTGCTTTACATTTCCGGCGAAGAGTCTGAACGCCAAATCAAACTTCGCGGCGAGCGGCTGAACATTTCCGCTGCAAATCTATACCTTCTGCCCGAGACAAACCTGGAAAGCATCTTCTCCGAGATTGACCGCATTGGGCCGGGCGCGATCGTCCTCGATTCAATTCAGACCACTTTTTCCTCCAGCATCGAATCGGCTGCCGGATCGATTTCACAGATCAGGGAGGTCGCCGCGCAATTTCTGTCGCTGGCAAAGAATCGTGGTATTCCTGTTTTCCTTATCGGCCACGTCACCAAAGACGGCTCGATTGCCGGACCAAGAGCCCTGGAACACATCGTTGATACGGTGCTGTATTTCGAGGGCGAGCGCCATCACAATCATCGCATCGTGCGCGCCACAAAGAATCGCTTTGGACCTGCGAACGAGGTAGGCGTGTTTGAGATGACCGGTGCGGGGTTAATCGCCGTGGCCAATCCGTCGCAAATGTTTTTGCAGGAGCGTCCCGTTGACGTCGCCGGTTCAGTCGTAACCGCCTGCATGGAGGGCACTCGCCCCGTCCTGGTGGAAATTCAGGCGCTGGTATCCAGCACCAAGTTCGGAACGGGACGTCGTATGACACAGGGAGTAGATCAAAGCCGCGTCGCCCTCTTAATTGCCATGCTGGAGAAGCGCGCTGGTTTTCAGCTCCTGGGGGACGATGTGTTCGTTAACATTGCCGGCGGCCTGGAAGTTGACGAGCCGGCCGTCGATCTCGGTGTGGTAGCGGCAATAGCTTCGAGTTTTCGAAATGCGGTCATCGATCGTCATACTGCGGTCTTCGGCGAGGTTGGACTTACCGGCGAGGTGCGCGGCGCCACTCAAGCGTCGGTGCGCGCGCGCGAGGCGCAGGCCCTGGGCTTCAAGAAAATCATCATGCCGGCTTCAAATACTAATGGGCTGGAAAGAATGCTTGGCGTACGCGCCGTGGGTGTTCGTTCAGTCGAAGAGGCGCTCGCAGAGTTGTTCTAGTCGGTTAATCTCATTAGCACGTGGGTTCAGCCAGGTGTCACCTCTGTTCTCTTGATCTCTAAACCGTTTCAACGGTTTACAGTGAAACCGCTGAAACGTTTAGGCTCACGCCGTCACTTGGGGACGGTTTCGGCAGGAGCGAGATGAGTTTCGTTCTCGGGGACGCCGCGGCCGCGAAGCAAACGGCAGCGTCCCTAAGCCCACGCCGACGCCTTAGGACCGATGCTATTCGGCTACTCCGTTCGAACATCCTGACTTCAGTATTCAAGATGCCCGTTCATTTACCAAGCTGAACTGCAAAAGACGCGGTCCCGGTGAGGTCAGTACCGCCCGCGGTAGCGGGTGGGTCTCTTCGGTTGCCAATTGGCTTTTGACGAAAGAGCCAATCGGCATTCGGCAATTGGAAATCGGCAATGTCATGACCCACCCGCTACCGCGGGCGGTACTGACTTCATCGGGCCCGCTCGTTGATCGAGGGGGACGCACTAAACGGCTTCACGAACCACTTAAAGCTTTAGGTGACGTATGCAGCAGAGCGTGTTAATATCCCCCCATTATGCGCTTTGATGTCGTTCTTATAAGGTTAGTATTCACCGCGATTCTGGTAGGTGCAGGATATGTGCTGCATCCGATCCCAGGCCATCGACTTGTCTCAGCCGGCGCTGCCTCCTTTATCGCCTTAGCCATCATCCTTTTCGAGTTGCGCATTCGGCGGGCGTCTTTAAAGACGCTTATCGGCGCCGCGGTGGGCTCAATAATGGGAATCGTTGGCGCGTTTCTTATTGGATCGTTGATTAGTAGTCAGGAGTCGATGGCGGTCGCTCCGGAGACGAAGACCTTCATAACTCTGGCGCTGACATTCTTCATGGCTTATGTGGGCTTGATGGTCGGGGCTGCAAAGGGAGACTACCTGGAGCTCTCCGCCCTGGGCGGCATCTTCAGTGACAAGACGGTGCGCCGCGATCTGAAGATATTGGATACGTCGGTTATTATCGACGGCAGAATCGCCGATGTTGCCGAGACGGGATTCCTGACCGGCACACTGGTAATTCCCCAATTCATTTTGCGCGAGTTACAACAGGTTGCCGACTCTCCGGATTCTTCCAAACGCCAGCGTGGGCGACGCGGACTCGACATGCTTCACCGCCTGCAAAACAACAATTCGCTGGATATTCAAATCGTGGAAACAGACTTTCCCGCGGTTCGTGAAGTCGATCTGAAACTGATCGAGCTCGGTAAGCAACTGGACGCCGTCATTGTTACCAACGACTTCAACTTGAACAAAGTGTCACAGCTTCGTGGAGTCAACGTCCTGAACATTAACGAGCTGGCCAACGCCCTCAAGCCGGTTGTTCTTCCCGGCGAGGCGATGCGTGTTTTCATTCTGAAGGAAGGTAAGGAGTACAACCAGGGAGTGGCGTACCTCGACGACGGCACCATGGTCGTGGTCGACAATGCGCGGCGGCTAATCGGAAGGAATGCTGATATTGCCGTAACCAGCGTCCTGCAGACCACGGCCGGGAAAATGATCTTTGGCCGGCTCTGGGAAGATTCGTCGGAAGTCACGGGCAATGGTGAACAGCGCGCGAATGGAACGCGACGCCCGTTGCGAGAAGTTCGAGCCGCTCCGGTACTGACCCGCATAACCGATCAAACCGAACCTTAGCAGGGCGTAGTGGCACAGACTTCAGTCTGTGACTTGGTACGCGCGATCACAGACTGAAGCCACGAACGGAATGAATGTCGCTATTATTGCCGCCGCCGGACAAGGCGTCCGGATGGGCGGCAATCAAGCCAAACAATTCTTGCAACTCGGCGGCATTCCGATAGTCATTCATACGCTCAAACGCTTCGAGCAGTCTGCCGCTATAGATGAATGCATATTAGTACTGCCTGCCGCTGACACGGCGGGCTTTCTTGATCAGGCCGGCAGATTCGGGCTGCGCAAACTTTCCCAGGTAATAGCGGGGGGCGACAGCCGCAGAGATTCTGTTTTTCGCGGGCTGCTCGCTATACGCGAAGCGACCGTGGAAATTGTTGCCGTACACGATGGCGTGCGGCCTTTTGTCACGACTGGCGAGATCGATCGAACCATCGCAGCGGCGCGCGAACACGGGGCGGCGGTGCTGGTGGCTCCAGCTACGGACACCATCAAAGAAGTCGAGCAAGGCCGGGTAATACGCACGCTCCCGCGCGAGAAGGTACGGCACGCGTTGACGCCGCAGTGTTTTCGCTACGAGCTGCTGAGACGAGCCTACGAGCAGCTAACCGAAGCCGACGGCGACATCACGGATGACAGTATGTTGGTCGAGAGACTCGGCGAGACGGTCGCGGTGGTAGAGGGTAACCCGCGCAACATCAAGATCACTCGACCGGAAGACATTGCCCTGGCGGAAATTATCTTAAGGCAGGAACCGGAATTCAGAAGTCAGACGTCAGAAGGCAGAGGTCAGAAGTCAGAATGAACTTGTCTGCTTTGACCACTGACACTGACACTGACACTGACACTGACACTGACACTGACGACTGACGACTGACGACTGACCACTGACGACTGACCACTGACTTCTGACCTCTGACCTCTGACACTATGCTTCGCATCGGCATCGGCAGCGACACACATCGTTTGGTAACCGGGCGGCCGCTGATTCTTGGCGGCGTCCGGGTTGACTCCGAGCGCGGAAGTGAAGGCCACTCCGACGCTGATGCTCTGGCGCACGCGATTGCCGATGCGATTCTGGGAGCATTGTGTGAAGGTGATGTGGGATCGCATTTCCCGGATAGCGATCCTCAATGGAGAGATGCCGATAGTTTGCAATTGCTGGCGCGCGTTAACCGGCTCGCCAGTGAACGCGGCTTTCGGATCGTTAACATCGACAGCAACGTTCTGCTGGAACGGCCGCGCCTGCGCGAACACATCAGTGCAATGCGCGAAAATCTGGCAACCACGCTTGATATGGAAAACAGTTGCGTCAGCATAAAAGCAAAAACGGGTGAAGGCCTTGATGCGGTAGGACGCGGCGAAGCAGTAACCGTTCAGGCGATTGTGTTGCTGGCCCCTATACGCTGGTTTCCTGATTATAAGAACGACGAGTCCAGCGAGAACAACTCTTGAGACCACAAGACGTAATTCGCAAGAAGCGAGACGGTGGCGAGCTTTCCCGCGAAGAGATCGGCTTCTTTGTCGATGCGGTGACGCGCGGCGACATGGCTGACTATCAGGCCTCCGCGCTGCTGATGGCCATCTTTCTCAACGGGATGACTGAAGCGGAGCAGACCGCGCTGACTGATGCGATGCTGCGCTCAGGGGAGATTCTCGACTTCTCTGACATCTCCGAACCCAAAGCAGACAAACATTCCACCGGCGGCGTGGGCGATAAGACCTCGTTGCTGGTGGCGCCGTTCGCTGCCGCTGCGGGCGTTTGCGTCCCCATGATCTCGGGACGCGGACTGGGCCACACTGGCGGGACCCTTGATAAGCTCGAATCGATTCCCGGGTATCGGGTTGATCTGTCATTGAAAGAGTTTCGCGCCGTCCTGGACCAGGTGGGATACGCCATGACGGGCCAAACATCGCAAGTGGCGCCGGCCGACAAGAAGTTGTATGCGCTACGCGACGCCACTGCCACAGTAGAGACCATTCCTTTAATTGTCGCTTCAATTATTTCGAAGAAGGGGGCCGCCGGTTTGGACGCAATGGTGATCGATGTGAAGACCGGATCGGGTGCGTTCATGCGGGAGACAGCGAGGGCCCGGGAGTTGGCCCACGCCCTGGTGCGTACCGGCAATTCCCTGGGCGTGCGCACGGAGGCGCTGATCACGGACATGAATCAGCCGCTCGGTCGCGCGGTAGGCAACTCGGTTGAAGTTCGCGAATGCATTGAAATACTTCGCGGGGCAGCGGCGCCGGGCGCTTTGCCGGTGCTGAAGCTCTCGGTGGAGCTGGCAGCGCGCATGGTAATGCTTTCAGGGCTGGAGTCGTCTCTCGATAAAGCCAGGGATTTGATTCGTCGCCAGCTTGGTTCCGGAGAGGCATTGGAAAAGTTTCGCGCCAACGTCGCGGCTCAGGGTGGTGACCCGCGCGTATGTGACGATCCGTCGCAATTCCTGCCGTTGACAGAAAATGCGTTTAAGGTAGAATCGCCGCGCTCCGGATTTATAGCGAGTACCGACGCGACCGAAATTGGCCAGGCAGTTGCTGCCGCCGGCGGTGGCCGAGTCCGTATAGATGATCAGATTGATCCTACCGTAGGATTCATAGCGGAATTGAAGATCGGAGATCGCCTGGAAGCGGGCGCTGTGATCGGTTGGGTCTATTGTCAGGATCATGATAAAGGGCGCGAGACCGCCGCGCGGATTCAGGTTGCGTACAAAATTGAGGAAGAGCCGGCAACCGCGCCTGAGCTGGTGAAGGAAGTAATCTCTGAATGAAGTTGAAGCTATCAATCGCTGCTGTCGCGCTTTGTTTGGTGGTTATCACCGGGCCGGCCTGTCATAGAGCAGACTATGCCGCAGACGACAAATCTAAAATCCATGTTGGTATCGTTTTTGATATTGGCGGCAAGGACGATCGCTCGTTCAATGCCGCAGCGTTCGCAGGGGTGAAGTGCGCGGAAACTGGAAAGCATCCCGACGGCAGTGATTGCGGCAAACCTGCGCTGGGAATTCTTCTGCGCGATATAGAACCTGGCAACCCAACTTCGATCGAGCCGGCCATGCGCGCGTTCGCCGAGCGCGGGTACGACTTAATTATCGGCGTGGGGTTTGCCCAGGCCCCTATCATGGAAATGGTGGCGAAGGATTACCCAAACATCCACTTCGCGATTGTTGACGGTGTCAGCGAGCTGCCCAATGTCGCATCGTTGGTCTTCAAGGAGCATGAGGGCTCGTACCTTGTCGGCATGATCGCGGCCCGCACTTCGAAGACGGGAACGATCGGATTTGTCGGGGGCATGGATATTGGTCTGATTCATCGATTCGAGACTGGCTACGAAGAGGGTGCTCGCGCGGTTAATCCAAACATTAAGATCGTACAGAATTATGTGGGCGTAACGGACGCCGCGTGGAACAATCCAGGCAAAGGCAAGGAGATTTCTCTTTCGCAAATTAGCAAAGGAGCAGATGTAATCTTCACCGCGGCGGGTAACTCAGGATTGGGCACCTTCGACGCCGTCGAGCAAAACGGCAAACAGAACGGACACGCGACTCATTTCGTTATCGGGGTAGATTCCAACCAGAACATGGTGAAGCCGGGTTTCGTGCTCACCAGCATGGTCAAACGGGTCGATAACGCCGTTTACAACATTGTGAAGGACGTAGTGGACGGAAAATTTCAGGCCGGTTTTCATGTCTTTGGACTGGAGACTGACGGCGTTGGCTATGCCATGGACGAAAACAATCAAGCACTGATTTCGCCTGAAATTATCGCTGAGGTTGAAGCGGCCAAGAAAAAGATCATCGCCGGGCAGATAAAGGTCACCGATGCGATGACTAAATAGAATGCTGGAACTTCGCAACATCACCAAACGCTTTGGCGATGTGGTCGCCAACGACGGTGTGAATATCAAAGTCGCGTCCGGCACCATTCATGCCATCGTCGGCGAGAATGGCGCCGGCAAGTCAACGGCAATGCGCATCGCCTATGGCTTCTATACGGCCGATAGCGGCGAGATCCTCATCGACGGGACCGAGCGGTCCATCAAGACCCCCCACGATGCGATCGCGCTCGGGGTTGGCATGGTCCACCAGCACTTCATGCTGGTCGAGCCGATGACTGTTGCTGAAAACATTGTCCTGGGCGCTGAGCCGGGTGGGGCTTTGTCGCTCGATCTCAACCAGGCGGGATCCGAAATTCGCTCGCTGTCAGAAGAGTTCAAACTCGCTGTTAACCCCAACGCCACGATCGAAGGTTTATCGGTGGGACAGCAGCAGCGTGTGGAACTACTAAAAGCCCTATACCGCCATGCGCGTTTATTGGTTCTCGACGAGCCGACCGCGGTCCTGTCGCCACAGGAAGTTGAGGAGTTCTTCGCTATCCTCCGGCGCATGCGCGACCAGGGCAAGACCATCGTAATTATTACCCACAAGCTCTCCGAAGTGCTGGCAATTTCAGATGATGTAACAGTAATGCGCGATGGACGCGTGGTTGGGGTAGTGAAAACCAGCGAGACGAATGCCGCGCAGTTGGCGAAGTTGATGGTGGGCCGCGAAGTTCTGTTGCGAATTGAAAAGCCGGAAGCGAAACCCGCGGGCCCCGTGCTGAATGTCAGCGACGTCTCGGTGAAGGGTCGCGACGGCACGCCACGAGTGGACAAGGTTTCCTTCGAAGTCCGCGCCGGTGAAATCGTCGGTATCGCCGGCATCGAGGGCAATGGGCAGACCGAATTGATCGAAGCATTGTCGGGATTGATTCCCGGTTCGCATATCTCCGGTAAGGTTAGGTTTCTCGGACAGGACATCACGCGCCTGGACGCGCGCCGGCGAAAAGAACTCGGAATCGCGCATGTTCCCGAAGATCGTCATCGGCGCGGATTACTGCTGGATTTTGATCTGGCGGAGAATTCAATTCTGGGTGTTCATTATCGTAAGCCTGCAGTTCATGGTTTCGGCTCGGTGATGCTGAATCAGAGTGGGATTCTTAAGCGAGCTGAGCAGGTGATCCGGGATTTTGATGTCCGGCCTCCGAATCCCGCATTGCCCGCGCGCGCACTATCAGGAGGCAACCAACAGAAATTGATCATCGGTAGAGAGTTTGATCTGAACCCCAAGCTCTTGCTGGTGTCGCAACCCACCCGCGGAGTCGATATCGGGGCCATCGAGTTTATTCACAGCAAGCTGGTTGCTTTACGCGACGCAGGCTGTGCAGTGCTGCTGGTTTCCGCCGAGCTCGAGGAAGTGACTGCGCTGTCCGATCGGCTGCTGATCATTCACCAGGGAAAGATCGCCGGCGAAGTCGATCCGCGAAAAACCAGCGTAGAGGAGATTGGGTTGCTGATGACCCGCGGCCATTTGTAAGTATGTAACGCAAACTGCCAGTTTGCGTCTCAAGCCTGGAGCCTGAGTTCCATCGGTCGGTCGCAAACTAGCAGTTTGCGTTACACGCAATGGTGAGGCGATGAAACTATTCCGCGAAATCCTTTTTCCACTGATTGCCGTACTGGCTGCGTTCCTAATCGGCGGCATCTTTGTGCTGGCGATTGGCGACAGCCCCATTGTGACGTACCGCCTTCTTATTGGCAGTGCTTTCTCGTGGCCGGACGGCATTGGCTACACGCTCTTCTATGCGACGCCGCTGATCTTCACCGGACTGGCGGTGATGGTGGCCTTCCGCTGCGGTCTGCTGAACATCGGCGCCGAAGGCCAGTTGTATGTGGCTGCGTTTGCCACCGCGTGGGTGGGAATCACTTTTGCACATCTCTCCGCGTGGATTCTTCTGCCGCTGGTCTGTCTGGCGGCGATCCTGGCCGGCGGCGTTTGGGGGGCGATACCCGGCGTGCTAAAGGCGCGGTTTGGTTCGCACGAAGTGATCAATACCATCATGCTCAACTTTGTCGCCGTGGCGCTGGTAAGTTACTTCACGCAATATCACTACAAAACGCCCGGCGATCCAATTCTGCAAACAACTGTAATTGGACAAGGCGCGCATATTCCCAGATTGGGAAGATTTATTCCCGGATTGCCGGAACGCATCCCGCTGAATCTGGCGTTTATCTTTGCCTTAATAGCCTGCGCTCTCGTTTACGTCTTTCTATGGAAGACAAAATGGGGTTATGAAATCAGGGCCACCGGCGCTAATCCATCAGCGGCGGAATATGGCGGCATCTCGGTGCGCAAGCAAATCATTCTCGCCATGGCTGTTTCGGGCGGACTAGCCGGCATGGTTGGCATCAATGAAGTGCTTGGCTACCGTTATCGTTATTATGACGGGTTTTCCGCCAATTACGGATTCACCGGAATAGCTGTCGCGTTGTTGGGCCGTAACCATCCGGTCGGGGTGTTGCTGGCGGCGCTGTTGTTTGGAGTGCTGATTCGCGGCGGCATCTTTGTGGATGCTTTTACCAATCACGTCTCAAAAGATCTGGTCGATGTGCTTCAGGGAGTAGTTATTCTCTTCGTAGCAGCCGAAGCGTTGTTTCGTGGTCCCTTCAGCCGGTTTGGTCTGCTGAAGCGGGCGAAGGTTTAAATGTTAGTGGTCAGTTATTGGTGGTCAGTTGCAACCGGTCGTCCAGCTAACAACCGACAACTAGCCGATAAGTCATGAGACAAATTCTTACCATCGCTCTGTTGTATTCAACAATTCGGTTGGCCACCCCTTTGCTGCTGGCCGCCATCGGCGGTTTGTATTCCGAACGATCGGGTGTAATCAACATTGCGCTGGAAGGCTTGATGCTGGCCGGGGCGTTTACTGCGGCCGCCGTGACTTATTATGCCGGCAACCCCTGGGTGGGATTGTCCGCGGCAATACTGGCGGGAGTTTTGGTTGCCTGGATTCACGCCACTGCCTGCATTCGTTTCAAAGCAGATCAGGTCGTTACCGGAACAGCCATTAATATATTGTTCCTCGGGCTCCCTGCCTTCATCAGTGGCGCGTTGTATTGGATTGCCGGGGCTGTGGTGGTCACGACG
>JBDUCF010000034.1:0-14170 GCA_040003545.1 Pyrinomonadaceae bacterium
CTACCAGCTCCGGCGGAGAGCATTGGTCGGTGCGGCCATCGGGCACTAGTCTGCGCCTGAACGCAGTAACTTTCATTAGCACTAAGCTTGGTTGGGTGGTGGGTGAAAAAGGCACCATCCTCCATTCAAATGACGGTGGTGTGATTTGGACGGCACAGCCCAACGACCTGCCGGAAGAATTGTTGGGGGTCTGTTTCATTTCTCCCCAAAGCGGCTGGGCCGTGGGCGCTCGCGGCGTGATACTGCACACGATAGACGGCGGGACCAGCTGGCATTTTCAGCGGGCCAATACATTCTCGTGGTTGGAAGATATTCGTTTTACCGACGACAAGAACGGCGTGGCCGTCGGCTCGCATGGAACCATCCTGCACACCCAGGACGGCGGCGAGCATTGGAAGCAGATTTCGATCCCGTTGAAAGAATGGCTCTATGCGGTGGCGTTTGCCGATGCTAAGCGCGGTTATGCAGTTGGAGAAAAGGGCATCATCCTGCGCACAGACGACGGCGGCGAAACCTGGAAGGATTTGGAGAGCGGCATAAATACAAATCTGTTCGCAGTAGCGGCCGCCTCTCGTGACGAGGCGATGATAGCCGGAGACCAGGGCCGTGTCCTGATGACGAGGGATGCAGGGGCGACCTGGGAATTGCAACCGACCGTGACCAGCACATCGTTTTTTGCCATCGCATATCGCGGCCCGGCCGCCACTTGGGTGGCTGGCCATGGGGGCGCGATTCTGCGGCGCACCGGCGGTGTCGCAACCGTGAAAATCCCTGCCCCGAAGATACCGCCCCTGCTGCGGCGCGAGCCAAAACTAAAGCCGGGAAATCAACCTCCACTGATCGTCGACGATGGCGACATTCCCAAAGCTATGCCGCAGGAGAAGAAACCTGCGCGGCCCTGAGCGGCATGCGTTTAGAGTACCGACTTTAGTCGGGCTCTTAATTTTTGATAGGTTGAAAAAGACCCAACTGAAGTTGGTACTCCAAATACCCACTACTGCTTCAGCTTGAAATCGTTCGGCACAAATTCGAGCGCAGTGGCTCTGCCATCGACGCTTACGGACGCTTTGTGAATTGGCTTGTACGTGACGATGACGACGTCCCCATTTCGTCGCACCCCGCAGGTGATCTCGCCGCTAACACTCGGAGTGAATGTCCTTATTGCCATATGCTCGAATGTGTCCGCCTGGGTGGTCATGGGCTGAAGCCGACGTGTGAATGACACTTTAGAAATGCCAGCTGACTATTTCATCTGCCTTCAAGATCGCGTCTTCGTAAAGTAAATCGCGACAGACTATTTCCATCTCGCGGCCAAGTAACTCGGCCGCACTGCGATTGCGAACGGGTGAAATTCTCGACTGGTTGATTTGATCATCCTGAGTCACGGCGGTTTCCAGGTATTTGCCATCCTCGCTGCGTCGCACCGCAAAGGTGGACGCCGCCGGCGATTCAATGACTAACGTGATCGAAGCGAGCCGCCCTGGTTTCAGTTGCGGACGCTCGACCTGGATAAATTCAGCGTCTATTCGCCGTCCATCTTTCTCGAATCTTACCGTTCGCGATTCGCCCCCGCGCGCCAACTGGTTCACTGGCGAATCGACTTTCCAATCGAGCCGGCTTGCCAGCCAGCCTGCGATTAGAAGAGCCTGTGGCGCCAGCGCCTCAGGGGCAGCTTCGTTAGCTGCATATTCAATTCGCATGCTTGCGATCTGATCGAGCGCGGCGCGGGTTTGGGGCGAGTCAAAGCAACCTGCAAGTAGCGCCCGCCATGAAGTTAGCCGCGCCCAGTTAAGATCGCTGATTGCCGCCTTGTCTTCATCTTCTGACTTCAGCCAGACCAACAGCGCTGCCATCTGTCTGCCTGTATCCTGAAATTCGGCGGAATCGATAATCACGCGATCCGCCCGGTGCTCAAGTTGGGAAAAGACTTTGTCGTTTAGCTTCAGCTCATCGCTCCACCAGAGGAACACTGGGAGATCCGGCACCAGCAAAGGAAGCGTCGCGCTTGGCAGCTCGACTGCGAAACGCCCGCGCGCAGTTAAGGTCACCTCTTCGCAGCACAGGCGTCGATCTCCTGTCTTGCCCCGCCCATGAGAGAACGAGGACACAAACATTTCTATGTCGCGATCCGCTTTCGTTGCTTCCCCCACCATTAACAAAGCGCGGCAAGGATGCCGCAAGGCCAACTCGCCGAGCACTGGATTAATGTCAATAATCGCCGATTCCTCCGAAACATAGACCATCAGGTTTGCTACCCGGGCGCGCATCAAGGCGCGTTCATCACCTGTCTCTACCTCGCGCGCATTTCCTCCGGCCGACTGGCGCCAGAGCTTAGTCAGCTCGCCCTCGACGACTTCCGGGTTGATCGTTCCCTGAATGGGAATCATTTGAGGTTGTTGCGGCATCTCCTTCATAGCGTTAGTCAAAACTAGTCGACTGATAAAACCTGCAGTCAGGAAGGGGGCAGGCCCCCGCTTTAGTTGAAAAAAAGAAAGAGCGGGGGCAGGCCCCCTTCCTGACTGCGACTATTTCATCAGGCGCCTTCACAAACGCCGCCATTCCCTTCCATCTTTCTCGATTAACTTGTCCGCGCTCTCGGGCCCTGAAGAACCCGCTTCGTAGTTGGGAAAATCCCGCGCCGGCTCTTTCCATGCCTCAAGGATAGGCGTCACAATCTCCCAACCACGCTCGGTCATGTCGCGACGCGCGTAGAGCGTTGAATCCCCCAGCAGGCAATCCAGCAGCAGACGTTCGTATGCTTCCGGCGGCTCGACTCCAAACGATGATCCGTAGCGAAAATCCATGTTGACCCAGCGAATGCGCATTGCCTGACCGGGCAACTTGGCGCCAAAGCGCAAAGTGATTCCTTCGTTTGGCTGAATGCGCAGCACTAGAACATTCGGCTCGACCGGCGCATCACATTCGGCGAATAAACGATGCGGACTCTTCTTGAACTGAATCGCAATCTCAGTCATACGCCGGGTCAATCTCTTACCGGAGCGGATGTAGAAAGGGACTTCCTGCCAGCGTGGGTTGTCAAAATAGAGTTTCAGCGCGGCAAACGTTTCGGTGGAAGATTGCGGATCAACTCCCGGCTCTTCTCTATAGCCGGCGACTTTATCGCCCAGCACGAACCCTGGTCCATACTGGCCACGCACCGCAAGATCATCCACGTGTTCAGGCGGGATTGCCCGCACCGCCGCCATGGCTCTTATTTTTTGATCCCGAATAGCGTCAGCGCTAAGCGACGCCGGCGGCTCCATTGCGATAAGCGAGGTGACCTGGAAGACATGGCTCTGAATCATGTCACGCACTGCGCCTGCTTCTTCATAGAAGGCGCCGCGCCCTTCGACACCGAGCGCTTCGGCATTGGTAATCTGCACGTGGTCGATATACTCGCGGTTCCAGATGGGTTCGAAAATACTGTTGGCAAAGCGAAACACTAAAAGGTTCTGCACCGTCTCTTTGCCGAGATAGTGATCGATGCGATAAACCTGATTTTCGCCGAACACGGTGGCAAGCTCGTCATTCAGGGCCCGCGCGCTTTCCAGGTCGTGGCCGAAGGGCTTTTCCACAATGATCCGCGTCCACGCTTGCCCCGCCGGCCGCGCCAGACCCGCCGTTCCGAGTTGTTTTGCGATCACGCCAAAGAAATCCGGGGCCGTTGCCAGGTAAAAGATCCGATTGCCCGCGGTGCCCCGCTCTCCCTCGACGCGCGCCAGCGCCTGGCCCAACTGTTTGTACGTTTCCGGCTGGGCAAAATCACCCTGGATATAGAACAGGCCGGCGGCGAAACTCTGCCATACAGATTCATCAACCTTCTCAGTATCTTCATGCTCGCTGGCGGCCGCGCGCATCTGGTTGCGAAACTCATCGTCACTAATTTGCTGGCGCGCTACTCCGACAACGGCAAACCCCGCTGGAATCAGGCGCTGCTGCGCCAGCCGGTAAAGTGCCGGTATTAGTTTGCGCTTAGTGAGGTCGCCGGACGCGCCAAAGATTACGATGGCGCAGGGCGGCGCCGTATGCTCGATGCGCATGCCGGCGCGTAGCGGGTTCTCGTCTGCAATCTTCGACATCGTGTACTTTCAGACAAACAATGGGCCGCGGATAAACGCGGATTATCGCGGATTTGAATTGCCGACCAGCGTTGACGCATGTAGCCAGGTTTTTCAGGCATCCGCGCTTATCCGCGTTTATCTGTGGCTCCTTCCCAATTAGTATGCACCGCCCCAAGTTCCGGTTTGTCTTTCCGGCGATAGGTATGCGCGCCAAAGAAGTCGCGCTGCGCCTGCGTCAGGTTCTGGGGCAGGTCCGCGGCGCGGTAGCTGTCAAAGTAGGCAAGGCTCGCTGACATCGCCGGCACCGGCACGCCGTGACCTTGCGCAATGTTCAAAGCGTGACGCCAGTTTGTTTGTGCCGTGCGCATCCAGTCGCGCAGGTCTTCTGCCAGCAGCAGGTTCGCCAGGTTTGGTTCACGTTTGTACGCTGCCTTGATGTTGTCGAGGAACTTCGCGCGAATGATGCAGCCGCCTTTCCATATGCGCGCCATCTCGCTCAAATCGATTCCCCACTTCCATTGTGCAGAGCCGGCGCGGATCAGGTTGAAGCCCTGCGCATAGGAACAAATTTTTGAGGCATAGAGCGCATCGTGTAGCGCCGGAAGCAACTCTCGATCATGATTAAGAGCGGGGGCAAGCCCACCTTCCTGACTGCTGGTAGGTATTGACTCGCGCTTAGCTGAACCAGGATTTCCTGCAGTCGGGAAGGGTGGCTTGCCCCCGCTCCGATACTCGGCCAACTGCTGATTCGCTGCTACGCGCTCTTCCTTCAAACTTGAAATCAGCCGGGCATCGATGGCCGCGCTAATCGTCGGAATGGCTACGCCGAGATCAAGCGCAACCTGCGCCGCCCACTTACCCGTGCCTTTCTGTTCCGCCTGGTCAAGAATTAGATCGACCAGCGGCTGACCAGTCTGATTGTCCTTGACGCGAAGAATCTGCGAAGTGATTTCAATCAGATATGAATCAAGAATGCCCTCGTTCCATTCGGCAAAAACGTCGGCGATCTCGTCAGCTGCTTTGCCCAGCACGCGCCGCATGATGTCGTAGGCTTCGGCGATCAATTGCATGTCGCCATACTCGATGCCATTGTGGACCATCTTCACAAAGTGCCCGGCAGCGTCAGGGCCGACATACGTGGTGCAGGGCCCGTCTTCGGTCTTCGCGGCGATTGCTTCCCAGATGGGACGGATTTCTTCGTAAGCCGCGCTGGCGCCACCCGGCATTAGCGAAGGTCCGTGCAGCGCGCCTTCTTCACCGCCGGACACGCCGGAACCGATAAAGCGAAAACCCTCTGCGGCAAGGGCCGCTTCGCGCCGGCGAGTATCTTCGAACCAGGAGTTCCCACCATCAATCAGGATGTCGTCTTTTTCCAGGAAGGGCTTGAACTGTTCAATGGTCCAATCAACCGGCGGGCCGGCTTTTACCATGATCATGATCTTGCGTGGCCGCTTGAGCGCGCGCACAAATTCTTCCGGTGTTTTCGCCGGGCTGATGCGTTTGTCGTTCCCCACGTGGGACATTGCCTGGGCAACAAACGAAGGATCGCGGTCCCAGATCCCGACCGCAAAGCCATTACGCTCCATGTTCAGCGCCAGGTTAGACCCCATCACTCCGACGCCCGCCATACCAATGTCCGTTTCCGCCACGGTGTTCTCCCTGCCTTGTCGTTTCGTTCAACTGAGTGTCTTGGGCGATTGTTATAACTCATTTGGCGCGTGTGCCCAACTGCGGCTCTTCCGTCTTGCCACCTCTGGCGGCCATGTTATAATCCGCGACCGCACACTTTCCAATCGGTTCTGTTGTCTCTTTTTATCAGAATAACGCCTCTCGTCCCTGGAGAAGATCATGAGAAAACTCTACGCGCTGGGAATCCTTTTTCTGTTTTGCTCAATTTCACCGGCCTTCGGCCGCGAAGCGAGGTTGGTGCGTTATCCCCACTACCACGACGGCCGGATCGCCTTCAGCTATCTCGGTGACATCTGGACCGCAGACGAGAACGGCCAGAACGTCCAGAGGCTGACTGTCAACCGCGCTCGCGATGTCTATCCCCGTTTTTCCCCGGACGGAAAGTGGATCGCTTTCTCCAGCGAACGTAATGGGAACCTCGACGTTTTTATCATTCCTGCTGAGGGCGGGGCGGCTAAGCAACTGACATTTCATTCCGCCGACGACACAGTGCTGGGCTGGAAGCCGGACTCAAGAGCGGTGCTGTTCAGCAGTAACCGCGGCGAAGATTTTACGGCACAGCTCTACCTGGTTAGCATCGACGGTGGCATGCCAACTAAAGCGGGAACGGACATGGGCGTGCAGGCAGCGTATTCGCCTGACGGCAGGCGGCTGGCCTATAACCCGAAGTCACAAGTCTACTGGCGGAAATACTATCGCGGCGCCGCCCAGAGCGACATCATGGTTATGGATATCGCCGCCAAGAAGTTTACGCAGGTAACGGATTTCGACGGTCACGACTCGTGGCCGATGTGGGGACATGATGGCGGCATCTACTTTGTCAGTGATCGCGAAGGCAACGGGCTAACCAACATCTGGCGCGTTTCCGAAGACGGTGGCAAAGCCGACCGAATTACTTCATTCAAGTCCGGCGACGTACGCTGGCCGGCTATCAGCGGTGACGGGCGCGTCATTGTTTTCGAGCATGACTTCGGCATCTGGAAGCTGGACCTGAATAACAAAAAGGCAACGCCAATTACGCTGAACATCGCTGCCGAGACGCAGGAAAACCTCGACGAGGTGCAAACCTTCAACTCCCAGATAGACGATTACGACCTGGCGCCGTCTTCGCAGCGGGTGGCGTTTTCTATCCACGGCGAAATTTTTACCGCGCCGGTCGAAGAGGGTGACCTCAAGCAGATAACCGACGGTCCTGCGCGCGATCGCGCAGTTGACTATGCCCCTGACGGCAAATCACTTGCCTTTATTTCTGACCACAGCGGTCGGGAAGAAATTTACATCGCATCCGTTGATGGCGCCGGTGAAGCGCGACAGGTTACCGATATCGACACGCTGAAGTTTGGCTTTAACTGGTCTCCCGATTCGAAAGAGATTGCCTTCGCAACCTCGGACGGCAAACTGCGCAAACTCGAAACTACGACGAAGCAGGTCACCCTGCTGGATTCGTCAAGTTATGGAAACTTCAGCACCCCAGTCTGGTCGCCGGACGGCAAGTGGATCGCTTATGCGAAGTCTGACGTCACGCGCACGTCCGACATTTATTTTATTGCCGCCTCTGGGGCAGAAAAAGAACCACACAAACTCACCTTTGATTCCAACACTGACCAGAATCCGGAATTCGCTCCGGACGGACGCAAGCTCTTCTTCCAACGTATTGAAGCTTCCGGAGGAAACACTCCGAACTCAGTTCAGATCTACTCGGTAACGCTCGAACGTCTGGAGCGTGACCCGGATGATGCCGAGGAACGAGCGGAGCCGGAACCTTCCGGTACTGCGCCCGGAGAGCCCGGAGCGGAGGGCGGAACCCCACCGCGACGCGGACCAGCGGAACGCCGCGGCCCCCCCAGAGAAATCAAGATGGACTGGGCGGGATTGAAGCGCCGCACACGGCAGATCACGCGCATGCCATTTCCTATTTCCAGTTACACCGTGGCCCCTGATAGCCGCACGATCGTCTTTGTTACGACTGAGCCGGCGGGGCCAGCCAGTGTGCCCGTGATCTATTCAATTCAGGACGACGGCAAGCGACTGACGCGCATCACGTCCGGCCAACCGCCGAGCGAGGACGGCGGCCAGGGAGGCGGTGGAGGCTTTGGCGGCGGCGGCATATCGGCATTAGACGTTTCCCGCGACGGCCGCACACTGTTCTTCATCGAGCGAGACGGAATTTATTCAGTGCCTCTACCTGCTTCGCCACCATCGGGCTCGGCAGCAGCGGCGGCGGCAGCCAGTTCACCGCGCGGTGAAGCATCACGCCGGCGCATCAACTTCAACGTCAGAGTTCGTATCGATCGCCCGGCCGAATGGGCCGAGATGTTTGATGATGCCTGGCGCACGATGAAGTACCGTTTCTATGACCCACAAATGCACGGCATGGACTGGGACGCGGCGCGCGCGAAATACCGGCCGCTGGTAGAGTTCGTGGGCGATCGGCAGGAACTGCTCAACATCATCAACGAAATGATCGGTGAACTGAATGCGTCGCACACTGGCGCGGCGCCGCCTCCGGGCGGACGCCCGGGTGGTGTGTCTACCGGACATCTCGGTCTGGAGCTCGAAGCGGACAGCACCGCCGGCCGTTATCGGGTCACGCACATTTACGAAGATGGCCCGGCGGACAAAGACTGGGTCCGCGTCAGCGTGGGCGACTATCTAATTGCCATCAATGGAAAACAGGTGCGCGCCGGCGATAATTACTGGCAGCTGCTCAACAATCGTCTCAATCGCAAAAGTGAAGTCACCTTCAACAATAAACCCGGGGAAGAAGGCGCATGGAACACACGAATCGAAACTATTTCGCCGGGCGCGTACAGCCAGTTGCGCTACGAACGATGGGTGAAGGACCGGCGCAAGAAGGTGGATGAGCTTTCGGGCGGACGCATTGGCTATCTCCACATTCAGGCAATGAACCCACCCTCGCTGCGGAAGTTTGAAAAAGAGATTCGCGAGTTTCGCAACAAGGAAGCGTTGGTGATCGATCAGCGTTGGAACGGCGGCGGCAACATCGAACAGGAACTGCTCGCGATTCTGGTGCAGCGGCAATACGAGATCTGGCAACCGCGCGGGACGGAACCCTCCGGAAGACCTTTCGCCGGATTCTTTGGACCAAAGGTCGTGCTGCAAAACTGGCGCTCAGCCTCGAACGCCGAGATGTTTCCCGCGGGTTTTCGCGCCCTCGGTCTGGGCAAGGTAATCGGCACCCCAACCGCAGGCGCAGTCATCGGCACCGGCAGCTACTCATTGATTGACGGATCGACGGTGCGAACTCCCGGCGTAGGCGTCTTCCTCGCCGACGCCAAGCGCACGAACATGGAAAACTACGGCGTGCAACCGGACATCATGGTGGACAACCTCCCTACGGACAATCTCGCCGGCCGCGATCGCCACCTCGAAGTCGCCGTCGAAGAGCTGTTGAAACAACTGCAGGGACCAAAGCGAAACGTCGCCAGCAAGAACTAGCCACACAGCAACCAGGCTGAAGCCCGACCGTCAGGGAGGGCTTCCGCTTCAGATCACGAATGCCGGCGTTGCTTAAGTGCCTTCTATTGTCTCCCGCAACTTCTTCAAGCCCGCTCCAACCTCGCGGCCGAGATGAATTCTGATCACGCGGCGGCCATGGCTCTCCAGCGATGAAAAGTCACCGAGAGCTTGCGCCTGACGCAACACGCCAAACGTATAGGGCTCGCCGGGAATCGCCAAGTCAGTTTTCGCATCGCACGTCAACTGGATGAAGACGCCGCTGTCCGGCCCGCCTTTATGCAGCTGTCCAGTCGAATGCAGGAAGCGGGGACCATAGCCCGTGGTGGTCGCAACATGAAATCGTTTGCCCAATCGCATGCGGATCGCTTGTAACAGTTCATCATGCTCGGCGGTTTCCTGAATGTAGGCCAGCAATGCGATGTAGTCGCCTGGTCTTACCAGCGCCAGGTGATCCGAAACGATCTGATCCAGAGGCGGCGCTGGTGACGACGGTTTGTGAACCTCAGGCAGCGCACCACTCTGCTTGAACGCTTCGAGCAGGCGATTCGTGTTGTCCTTGCTCTCCTGCACATTCGGCTGATCGAAGGGATTGATTTCGAGCAACGCCCCGGCAACTGCGGTGGCAAATTCCCACGTGAAGAACTCAGCACCCAGGTCTAACGGATCACTTAGCCACCTCCGCACCACAGGATGGCCGGCGGATTCCAACGCCTCCAGTCTGGAATTGGTTTCGCTATCCAGAGTTCCCGTATGCACAACAACAAACAAGCGATCATGGCTGTAGTTCTCCGGCGGACCCAACAACTCTCCCGCCACCGGAATAATGCCCCGGCCTTCCTTGCCTGTGCTTTCCGCGATCAGCTGTTCGATCCACAATCCCAGCGAAGAGATTTCACCGCCTGTCACCAGCGTCAGCTTGTCGCGTCCCGCGCGCGCCAGCGCGCCCAGCACGCAGCCGAGACGCAGCCCCTGGTTCTCCTTTGTCGGCACCGAGGCAGAGCACGCCTCCATCGCGGCAACCGCGCGGCGCAACATCTGGCGCACGTCGAGACCCATTAAAGCCGCCGGCACCATTCCGAAGTACGAAAGCGCAGAGTAGCGTCCGCCGATATCCGCGGGATTAAGAAACACGCGGCGAAAGTTCGCCTCGCGTGCAGTGCGTTCCATCAAGGTGCCGGGGTCCGTTATGGCAGTGAAGTTTTCGCCGGCATTCCCGGTTTGCTGATAGAAATATTTGTAAAAGGTAAGCGGCTCAATCGTTGTGCCGGATTTTGAGGACACGATAAAGGCCGTTCGTTTGGGATCGGCCTGTGATTGATACCCAGAGATTGTGTCAGGATCTGTAGTGTCGAGGACCAGTAGTTCAGGAAAGCCTTCGCGCTGGCTGAAGGTGCGGCGCAGGACCTCCGGGCACAGGCTCGAGCCGCCCATGCCAAGCAGCATCAAATGTGTGAAGCCCGCCTCGCACACTTCGCGCGCAAAGGTTTCCATCTCCTCAATTCGTTCGCTGCTCCATTGCGCGACTGCCAACCAGCCGAGCGCATTGCGAATGAGTTTTTGATAGGCTTCCGCTGACTTCCAAAGCGTCGCGTCTTTATCCCAGATGCGGCTCACAAAACGCTCTCGTTCGGCACATTGCATCGCTTCATCGAAAAGCGTTCGATGCCGGCCCAGGCTCTCGCTCTGCTCTAACCGCACAGTCATTTGAATTCGTCCGTATTCCTGGCTAAGGGGGGTTCGGGACAAGAATAGCACGCGAGGGAAACTATTGGGGAAGCACTATGAATCTCAAACGCGGATGGGATGATCTTTGGCGTAGCTATAGGCGCACCAGGAGGAGATGATGTGCAGGATCCAACCGAGGGTACCGGCTGAACCAATCCAGGAGACGCCGGTAATAAACAGCCAGA
Source organism: Pyrinomonadaceae bacterium (assembly GCA_040003545.1). Taxonomy (GTDB): domain Bacteria; phylum Acidobacteriota; class Blastocatellia; order Pyrinomonadales; family Pyrinomonadaceae; genus DASXRU01. Next base: position 11,141 of record JBDUCF010000034.1, read on the forward strand.
CAACCCCGATAACGATTCGACCGTTATAGATTTGCCCGATTCCGGGAACCAGAAAACTGAGCACGCCGGCAATATAAGGATCGCGCATATAAGTAACCTCTGGGGAGACTATACGAACACGATTGATTTATTGTTCGGGGGAAAGAGATCATCTGGTTGTCGGCGGGAATCAAGCAACAACAGCGCAGTCAGGAAGGGGGCCTGCCCCCGCTCTAAATGTAGCAGCACCAATTAGACCTGGAAGGATCGGATAGGAAGAAGCGGGGGCAGGCCCCCTTCCTGACTGCGCTTTGGGTCGGTTGGCGCTGATTGCTTACTGCTCACGGCTCACTGCTCGCTGCTCACTTTCCGGACCTCCACGATTTCACCGCGGAAGGTTTTTAGCAACTGTTGCACACCAGGGTGCTGCTCGGCCTGTTCGCGCAGATGTTGTTGCTCTCGGCGCTCGTGCTCTTGCGGAGTTAGGGCCCTATCATCGTCCGCGTTTGTGATCGCAAAACGCAGTCCGATTTCCCTGCCCATTATCTCCTGGCAGACCTCGCGCAAGATCTTTGCGTTCTCACCTTTTGCCAGCGTATCGCGCAAGTGCTTCGACTCCTGGAGAAACTCGGCGCACAACTCGTCGCCTTCTACGGTCACGCTACGCGCGCCATCGAGTGCAGCTACCAGAAGCATCCTCCGTCTTTGCTCGAGTGCTGATCGAATGCGATCAAATAAGGGATCGGCAACCACCGTTTCATCCGGCTTTGAACCTGGAAAATCCGCGACTCCGTTTGGGGCAATTGTTTCGACGGCTGACTGCAATGTCTCATCAGTCCCGGATACTATTGCGATCACGTCGCGTTCGAGCGCCGGCGCCGCTGCCGTCCCGCCAAAGTCTGCCGCCCCGCCGGAGAAACCTGGCGGCGGCCCAGCGGAATGACCACCGCCAGCCGCTGATCGCCCGAACGGCACGTTCTGTTTCCCGGAGCCGGAAAGCGAGCCTCCGGAACCCCCGGAGCCAGGCGACGACGTTCCCTTTGTCAGCGGCGGTTTTCCGGAGCGCAAACTTTCTTCTAATGCTGCTACGCGTTCTACAAGTTCAGTCAATGGAGCCAACCGCCGCATCTCCATAAGCTTTACCAGGCCGACCTCAACCTGATAGCGCGGATGAGCGGCTTCCTTCAATTTGTTTTCAGTCTCTGCGAGGGAATGAAAGAAGCGCACCAGATCGGATTCCGAGAACAGATCGGCATGACGTTTAAGCTCCGCCGAGCTGGCCGCTGACGTTTCCAGCAGCCGGGCATGGCCCGCCACTTTTACAACGAGAAGATCGCGAAAATACGCGAGCAAGTCGCGACAAAAGTTGCGCAGGTCATGGCCGCGCATGACAATTTCATCAACTACCGCGAGCGCCTCGGCCGAATCGTTGCCGGCGATGCCATTCACAACCCGCGCCAGGATGTCGGCGCCGGCGATGCCGAGCGCTTTTTCCACGTCTCCCGTTTTGATCTCGTTGCCGGCAAAACTGATTACCTGATCGAAAGCGGATTGCGCATCGCGCATCGATCCCTCGCCGGCCCGGGCAATCGCGCGAATGGCTTCGTCAGGAATCTTTATGCCTTCGGCGTCGGCGATATAACGCAACCGCTCGGCGATTCTGGCGGTGGCAATCGTGTGAAACTCAAATAGCTGGCAGCGGGAAAGAATTGTTTCCGGGACCTTGTGCCGCTCAGTAGTTGCCATCATGAACACGACGCGCGGCGGCGGCTCTTCGATGGTCTTCAATAAGGCATTAAACGCCGACGGCGAGAGCATGTGGACTTCGTCGATAATGAAAATCTTGAAGCGGTCGCGCGCCGGAGCGAAGCCGACGGTGCCGATAATCGTATCGCGAACGTTATCAATCCCCGTGTGCGAGGCAGCATCGATCTCCTGTACATCAATTGATCGGCTCTCGGAAATCTCTCTGCACGACGGACATGCGTCTGGATCGTCTGTTCGGCAGGGGCTCGGCGTAGGCTCGCTTGCTTTATGGCAATTTAGGGCTTTGGCCAGCAGACGCGCCGTAGTTGTCTTGCCTACACCGCGAGCCCCGGAGAAAAGATAAGCGTGATGCAGCCGCTTGTGCTCAATCGCGTTCAAAAGCGTTTGAGTAATGACTTCCTGGCCGGTAACGTCGGCAAAAGTCTGCGGCCGCCATTTCCGCGCGATTACTTGATAGGTCATAAGCTTGGTGAATAGTGAATGGTAAATGGTGAATAGACGAGAACGAAAACGCAGTTTCCATTCACTATTTACTATTCACCATTTACCAGATTTGGCCAGACCCCGGACTTACCCGCAACACACGCTGCCGTTGCTACCGTTGCTCCGTTCCCGGCCTGGCGGGGTTCGCAAGGCGAACGTTGTGCGGAGCCCGGGATCTGATAACTCATTTCCAATTGCCGATATTGCCAATTTCCGCCGGTCGCCGTGACCAGAATTGCCACCCGCGCGCAAATCGGCAATCGGCAATCAAAAATCCGCAATAGCCTAGATCGCCGTCTTACGATGCGCGATCATTCGCAGGATTCCATTAATGGCCAAATGCAGGAGGAGATACGCAATTATCGCGATGATGATCGGCATCATCAACGTATGCCCCTGATCGGTGGCCGGGCTGGCTACGATTCCCTTAAAAGGAAGGTAGAACGGGTTCGTCACAGTGACGATAAACTGAACGAAGCCGGCTGTGCTGCGCGCTGCCATTAAGGCCAGCAGAAACCGCATTCCCAACAGGGCATAGATCACATAGAAGATGTAATCAATGACCTGTGAAACCCTGGCGGCGCCTCGCCCGCGTTCAACCTCACGCTCCGTCTTGACGACTTCATTGACTGCCTTCGCGCGAAAATCGCCGGCCACCTGCTGGATTCTTTGTGACTCACCGGGGGCCGGGGCCTGCGCTTGATCGGCAATCTCGGCTTGCACTTCGCCCTCAACCTGCGCCTTGACCGACTCATGCTGCACAGATCGTCTCGCTTCGTCGTTTGCTAATTTGTCATCCAT
>JBDUCF010000284.1:0-4182 GCA_040003545.1 Pyrinomonadaceae bacterium
CCTGGGCTAAAATTGGCGAACGCTTTCAGCGTTAAACTCAAACTGCACCAGTACCCATTTCCATAACTGAGCGTGAGGCGCTTGATTCTGGGTACTGGCGGCATTGTTTACTGCATGTCACGCATGGATAATCAAGGGAGAGAAGATGCAAATACGTTTTCGAATTCGTCCGATTATTCTCATTCTATTTGTACTGACAGTAGCGTTTGGCCTCACCGCGTGTAGCTCGCCAAAGGAGACAGCCACCACAACCGCAAATACGAGCAATGTGCCTGCCGGCGATAACAGCGGTAAATCTCCCAGCGGGACGATGGCAAGCTCGCCCGCTGCCGCGAACGCACCGTATGACCTTCAGTTCATTGATACGATGAGCGTGCATCACGGCAGCGCCATTGAGATGGCGAAGTTGGCGCAAGCGAAAGCGCAGCATCCAGAATTGAAAGCGTTCGCCAAAAAGATCATTGATGATCAACAGAAAGAGATCGCCCAAATGAAGGGCTGGCGCGGTGAGTGGTACGCTGGCAAACCGGAGGCTGTGAACCTGGAGCTACCCGGCATGATGCATACGACGGAGGGCATGGACTTGGGTAGGTTGAGCGCCGCCACCGGCGCGGCGTTTGACATCACCTTTCTTGAGATGATGACGCAGCATCATCAGGGCGCGGTGGCGATGGCGAAGGAAGCGATGACCAAGTCAGGACATCCAGAAATCAAGCGACTCGCCAGACAGATCGCCGGCGCGCAACAGCAAGAGATCGCGCAGATGGGTCGGTGGAAAGCCGCCTGGGCCGGCGCGAAATAGCGCGCCGTAGATCAGGATGGGCCTGTGCTCGGAGAGGTTGAGAAGGTGTGGAAATGACCAGCGAAAAACCAATAGCGATCTATTATGATTATCAGGAATGGTTTCGTCCGCTCTTCGCGGAGCTTGATCGTCGCAGTGCGTCCGACATTTCATTCGCCGGCGCAATCACGAGAACACTTGAAGACAGAAGCCGCACACATCTCTGAGATAGATAGTCCTGCCAGCGAAACACCAAGTCTGTCGGCCTCATGGCGGTGGTGGCTGCCGATTGCGCTGCTCGCTCTGACGTTGGCGCTCATTTTCGTTGATCCGTTTGCGGGCGATTGGGACGCACTTGATTACACGGTGCTCGCCGTGCAGGGGCATCCTTCCTCAATGATCCTGGGCCGTTCGTTCTTCATCTTCGCCAACCATGAGCTCTGGCGCATTGCCCACGCCCTTTTTGCGTTGCCACCTGAGAAGGCTTATTTGCTTTTCAAATACGCCGTCGTGCTACAGAGTCCACTCGCCGTCATTGCCTGGTGGCGGCTGGCACGCGATCTAACGAACTCGACGCCCGCGGCAACTTTGGCGGCGTTGCTGTTGACACTATCTCCCTTCTACATAATTTACAGCGGACAGGCGATGACGGAGATCCCCTCGCTGCTGCTTCTCGCGATCGCGGTCACGATTCATCTGAAGGGCTTACGCAGTAGACACGCGACGATGGTGTTAGCAGGCGCTGCGGTGCTTGGGCTTGGCGTAAATGTCCGCGAAGCGGCACTGCTTTTTGCGCCCTGGCTGCTGGTTGCACCCTTTGCCTGTGGCTGGAAGTTGAAAAGACGAGAAATAGCAGTGACAGCGCTGGCTTACGTCGTGTTTCTTATTTGCGCATTCGGGCCCTTTGTTTTCCTGCTTTGGTCCAATGTCGCAAACTTTCGCTGGGCGTGGCACGGCTGGATTGAATCGTCGCGCCTGGAGTCGGTCCGCCATCCGGTCAATATCGGCAACCTGCTGCCCTTGCTGCATTACTTCTTCATTGCCGCGCCGCTCGTCTTCGTCGCGTTTCCCCTTGCCGCTTTCAGAGCGTGGAAGCAGCGTGGCCTTTCACCGCTACTTGCGTTTGCGCTCATCGGGGTGTTCGCAAATTTATCGCTGATCGTTCATTACAGCGTGGGCATTAACTGGCGCTACATGTTGACAGGCATGCCGGCGCTAACGCCCCTCGTGGCAGACTACTTTCTGCATTCTCAAACAGCGAAGCTGAGAAGCATGCAGCAGGCTTTCGTGAGCGTTGTCTTGAGTACAGTGATTATTGCGGTGATCGCTGGCCTGATCACTTGGCCGATGGGTCGCGGGTACCTTGCAGAACGCTCGCTGGCAAAAGACTATCGCTCACGTCTCGCAATTGTGCCGCGCGATGCGGTAATGATCTCCGGCACCCAGACGGTGGCCGTGACTTACTGGCGCGGGCTGGGCGCGGGTGAATGGGAGGTGATTGGATCGGGCGGCGCCTGGCCAGGCCCAAAGCTCGCTTCCGTAATTACCACAACCTTGGCCGATGGCCGCCGCGTTTTTCTGGACGCGGACCCGCGCTGGTGGTCGACTGATGGTTGGCAACAACAAGAGATAGTTGAACTGGTGAATATCGAAACGCACTTTCGTTTCCGCCGCATCTCGGACACCATTTATGAGATCAGGCCACAGTACGACGAAACCGCCTTCGACCAACCGCATCTCAGCCGTTTGTTTCCATCGAACAGTAGCTTGATTGAAGAGTCGTTAGGCCGAGCTGAAGCTTCTCAGCGCGCATCACAAACTGGGAGAGAGCCGTAGCTATGTCGCTCAAATATCTGAAAGACGCGGTCGTTAATAACGACACGGAGAAGTTGATCCGATACGTGCGTTTGCACTTAGGTGATGGTAATGAAGCGGCCGGACGCACCGAGATTGACAAGGCATGGATCGAAGCACTCAAGCCGCTGCTCGACGTGCCGCCGACAGACCGCGAGTTTATTTTCGAAACCTTAGCCGGGAAAGATACAGCCACACTGGCCCATCTCTTTTTCCACCTGCATTTCTACTTTGTCCAACGTTCGGGGGAATGGATTCATGACGGCCAACTCTAACGATGCGTCACAACTGCGCCCCGGTCTCTGGGCCGCCATCAACGAACGCTATCCGGGTGTGATGATTACGAAGGACGACTTCATTCCCCTGGCGCATTTGAAAAAACCTCTGACGGAAGCGCGTTTGACCTTCGTTAGTTCCGCCGGTGTTCAGCCAAAGAAGACGATGCCGTTCGACGTGGTTCATCCAGTCGGTGACTATAGTCTCCGTCGTGTACCCTCTTCATCTGCGCCCTCCGATCTGGAGATACATCAGATCAAGTATCCGACTAACGGCGCGGCGCGCGACCTGAACGTGATCTTTCCCATCGAGCGGTTGCAGGAATTGGCGACAGAGGGCGTGATCGGAGGGTTGACGCCAAACTTCTTCTCATTTATCGGCTATCAAATGGATCCCCCAACCTTTGAGCAAACTTTAGCCGAAGAAATCGCCGCGGCGGTAGTCGCAGATGGCGCGGACATAGCGCTTCTGTGCCCCGCTTGACCGATATGACATCAGTCGGTCGCGCTCGTGCAGCGCGCTATTGAAAGAAGAGGTGTTCCGACGGTTTCGATAACAGTGGCTCTGGATATAACGGAGCACTCGAAGCCGCCGCGCGCTGTGTTCGTTCCTTTCATGATGGGACATCACTTTGGAGTGCCGTTCCACCGTGAGTTGCAGCGGCAAATTATCTGTGCGGCATTGGACCATTTCGTGAAAGCTCAACAGAGCGGGGAAGTGCATCGGGTGCCGGTCACATGGTCGCAGGCGCGGCGCGAGGGCATCGCCATCGAAGAAGCACTCTCGATTAAGAACATGAAACCGTGAAGGAGAGCGTTAATGCCGGACCCGGTGAAGGTCGGAATCATTCAGGCGAGTCCGATCTTCATGGACCTTGAAGCCAGTCTGGAGAAAGCAGTTCAACTCATCGAGCAGGCCGCGAAGGATGGGGCGAGGCTGGTAACATTCGGCGAAACGTGGCTGCCGGGTTACCCGGCGTGGCTAGATTACTGTCCGGAAGCAGCGCTGTGGAACCACCAGCCAACGAAAGAGGTCTTCGCGCGGCTTCGTCAAAACAGCGTGGTTGTGCGGGGCAAAGAAACGAAGGTCCTTGGAGAAGTTGCCGCCAATCATGGATTGGTTCTCGTCATCGGAGTCAATGAGAAAGTCGAAAGCGGGCCGGGGAATGGAACGCTCTACAACAGCCTGTTGACCTTCGGCGCGGACGGCCAACTCATCAATCATCATCGTAAACTTGTTCCGACGTACACGGAGCGTTTAGTGTGGGGGCA
>JBDUCF010000285.1:0-4179 GCA_040003545.1 Pyrinomonadaceae bacterium
TAAAGTATGTGAAGGAAGCCTTCAAAGAACCGATCAACTTTTGGGGCATGGCAACATTCGCAATCGGGGCCGCATATTTCCAGGATGTTATGCCTCTGGTTGCGGCCTTTGGCGCTGAGGCCCTATATTTAACTACCGTGCCCGCCACTTCTTTCTATCGTCGTCTGGTTGAACGCCGCGAAAAGGAACGTGCCCGTAAACTGCGCGAGAGCCAGCGCGAGGCTTTGATTAAGCGTTTCGATCCACGCCAGCGCGAAGCCGTCGAGTATCTTCGCTGGATGAAGAATCAGATCTACTCCAACTACAGAAAATTCACCGGCACCAAACAGATTCCCAGTAATATCCTCAGCCTGGACGAGCGCTGGGAAGATTTCGTCGACTTGCTGGATATCTATCGACGGCGCAAGAACCATATGCGCGCAACCAACCGGCAGGCCGTACAGAACCAGCTCAAGCAAGCGGAGCACGCAGTGGAGAGTTCACCCGATGAACGAGCCAGGCGCGTGCAGCAGGCCAACCTGGAAATACTGAGACGCCGGGTGGCTGCGTTCGAGGACATTGAAAGATCAGTTAAGCTGGTTGAAGGTCAACTGCAATCGATCGAGAATTTTTTCGGGTTGGTAAACGATCAGGTAGTGACACTGCCAACGCCGGAAAGAGTGTCCGCTCTGGACTTCGAACAGCTTAGCGATTCGATCGCGATGACCAAACAAATGCTCGAGGAAACTTCCGATACTTTTGCTGCGCTCGACAGTCATAATCGCCAGATCGGTAACTACGAACTCCTGCTTTCCGGTGGTACTCCCGGCAAATAACTGTACAAAATTCACGCTCCACACCAACCTGATTTTGCGAAAATAATATTTCCCGATTGAAATAGAAATCCATGGCGGCGGAAGCTCTCAAAGAGCCTGCATGACCACCGGAATTTAGCCGTTAAGAGGCGGGTTAACAGCAAGTTACAAGTTAAGGTGAGGCCTCAGGAAACACTCTCTATAGCATTGAAAAAAAAGATACCCACAAGATATTGACATCTGGCGTTGGGCAGGTGTATAGTCCGCTTCGCTTGGGACGAGGCGGGTTCGAGCGGAATGGCGCAGCAGTTTTAGTCGCTTTCCGCAGGGGCTTTCGTCGCTTCGAATAAGCCAACCGCAGTACCCGCATCACAGTAAAAGTGAGACGCTTTGGCCACTACTAAGGCGTCGATCTTTTTGAAACCCACAAATTTGCTCGCGACCCCTAGCGCGAGAAAGGCAAGAGAAGAAGATGAGCGCAGCTATCGGCCCTAAAGCCTCCACGGAAAATGTATCCCCTTCGCTTGCTTCCGCACGACCCGCGAATTCTCCGCCGGGTTTGAATGCACGACGCGTAATCAGTAAGCGATATTCCCTTAGGGATGCGCAGGGAAGATCGCTCGAAGAGTGGGGCGACATCGTCCGGCGGGTTGTGGGTCACGTCTCGCTTGCGGAAACTGACGCTGAGAAGCGCGACGAATTCTATAGCGCGATGTCGGAAGTGATGCTCAATCGCGACTTCGTGCCGAACACTCCCTGCCTGGTCAACGCCGGAAAAGCCAATGGACAGCTGGCTGCCTGCTTCGTGCTCGACGTGCCGGATTCGATCGCCGGCATCATGAAAACAGCAACGGATGCCGCGATCATTCATCAGACCGGAGGCGGTACGGGTTTTACGTTTGAGAAATTGCGCCCCAGCGGTGGCATGGTACGCTCGACACATGGAGTCGCCAGCGGCCCGGTGTCGTTCATGAATATTTTCAACACCACCACTGACACTGTGAAACAGGGCGGCGTGCGGCGCGGCGCGAACATGGGGATGATGCGGGTAACGCATCCCGACATCCTGCGTTTCATTCATGCCAAGAATGACCAGCACTCGCTGACCAACTTCAACATCTCGGTAAACGTGACCGATGCATTCCTCGATGCTGTCGATCGTGGTGAGTGGTTTCAATTGGAATTCGAAGGTCACCCGTGGATGGAGCCCATCTATGATCCGGTTAGAGACGGCGACTACATGGTTTATCGTCGTCCTGACGGGTCGGTAGTCTCGTTCCCTGATCGCGAATCTTTCCGCTCAATTAATCTGACGAATTGCATCCAGGAAGAACCGCCGCAGCCGGGAATGGTTTTCGCCCCCGACATTTGGAACCGGATAGTTGCCAGCGCCCACAAGTATGCCGAGCCTGGCATCGCCTTCATCGACGAAGTGAACCGGCACAATCACATGATGAAGTCGATGGGGCCGATCATGTCGTGCAACCCCTGTGGCGAGCAGTTCCTGCATTTTTCGAACTCGTGCAATCTCGGTTCGATCGATGTGAACAAGTTCTTTGACGCGGAGCACCGGCTGGATTGGAACCGTTTGCGCGAAGTGACGCACCTTTGTACTCGCTTTCTGGACAACGTCATCGATACCTGCTCGTGGCCGCTGCCGGAGATTGAGAATGTAGTCAAGAGAACACGACCTCTGGGCCTGGGGATAATGGGCTTTGCCGATCTTTGCCTGAACCTGCAAGTCACCTATGGCTCGCCGGCATCAATTGATTTGATGGACGAAGTGATGAGTTTTGTCCGTCGCGAGTCCTGGGTCGAGAGTCTGCGTCTGGGCGCTGAACGCGGTGCGTTTCCCGAGCTGGAACCCAATCGCGAAGCCTATTCCGACTTTCTTTACAACCAGATTGGCATTCCGCTGGACACGCCGCTGACGCCGCGCAATTACGAAGTCACCACCATCGCGCCCACCGGAACCATTTCGCTGGTGGCCGAAACTTCTTCGGGGGTTGAGCCAAACTTCTCCTGGGCCTACGTGCGCAAGGACACATTGGGCACACGGACCTACGTGCACACGCTGGCAGCGGAGGCTCTGGGCATCGAAGTCGATCAAACCGATCAGCAGTCGATTGACGAGGCCGCCAGTTATGTGTGCGAGCACGAAGCCGAATTGCCGCCCTATTTCATCTCGGCCATGTCGATCAGCGCGGAGCAGCACATTCACGTCCTGGCCGCCGCGCAGCGCAATGTGGATAACAGCGTCTCCAAGACCTGCAACGGTGCGGTGAACGACACAGTGGAGTCGGTGGATGCGCTATATCGCCTGGGACGCCAGCTTGGCTGCAAGGCCGTTAGTTATTACCGCGATGGTTCGCGCGACAATCAGGTGCTGACTTCGATGAAGGCCACGGAGAAAGGCGAGGCCTCAGTTGCCGAAGCGATTTTGGAAGTCGTTGACGATCCGCCGGCGAGCCACGCCGACGCCGCGCATTTGATAGCGGTCGGCACGGATTCAGAAGTTTTGGCGCGGCAGCAGATGCAGGCCGACACCGTGGCGTCCGCCGAGGCAGAAGCCCGACCGTCAGGGAGGGCTCCGGATGTACGCATCGAGCGTCCCCGCGAACTAAGCGGCGCGACTTGGCAAATTCCTTTCGACGGGCAGAACCTCTACGTCACCGTCAATCACGATGGCCGGATGATTCAGGAAGTTTTTGCCACTGGTCCAATCAGTGGCGGAGTGGGCTTGCTGGCTTCAAAGATGCTACGCGGTGGTTTCGATGCCGCCGAGGTCGCCTACAGTCTTAACAAAGTCACCGGTACCCACGCGGTATGGTTCAACGAGCGCCTGCTGACTTCACCCGAGCAAGCTGTCGCCGAATGCATCATGATTACCAACCGGCGCCTGACCGGCAGTCCCGATTCCGCGCGGGCCATGGGCAAGCAGCAGGGGGCCACGCAATCACAGGGCACCGGCGTGACCGGCGCCATCATGAGCTCGATGATTGGCATCTGTCCCGAGTGCAAAGGCCAACTCGAACACGCCAGCGGATGTGACTTCTGTAGGGATTGTGGTTATTCGAAATGTAAGTAGATATTGAATGAGTTTTTTAGGAGGCAATCATGGCACGGAAAATTAGATCTGATTCTTCAGTTAAGAGCGCTGAGAAGAGGCTGGGATTGAAAGACGCAATTCGAAATCCTGACGGTACCAACGCCCGAAGTGACAAGAAGATCGGTACTCTGCGTAAAGAGTTTACCAAGAACGATCGGAGGAGTTAGAGATGGCGGAAGAATTCGAGGATGACAGTAGGCTTTATAGAGCCGCCATAAGAGCAATGCCAGGCAATCCAGCAGGTCGGCTTTGCGGAGTGAACACTGGACTATGGTA
>JBDUCF010000286.1:0-4159 GCA_040003545.1 Pyrinomonadaceae bacterium
TCGATCCAAAGCGCTAAGGGAGCAGGCACGGAAGTCGCGGTAGACGTGCCCATAATTGACTGAATTGAATAGCAACGATGCTCGACCCGGCATCCGGCGAGTGCGGAAGACTAAAGGCGCGACGAATAACGCTGAAAGCGTTCGCTAATTTCAGCCCAGGGTTGCTGCAAACCTGGGCAAACGCATCGCAATTTTTGTGAAGACGCAACTCTGAAGGAGCATTCGTGAACCCAGGGTTTCAAAGCAAACCCTGGGCTGAAATTAGCGAACGCTTTCAGCGTTATTCGTCGCACGTCGAGTTTTCACACAGCCTCTGAAACTCTATGGGTATTTTGCGCAAAGGCGATCGGCGGACATTTATTTTGGTGAGCAACAAAAAGATCAGCATCATGGTAATCGACGATCAGGCGGTCGTGCGGCAGGGCTTTGTCGCCTTGATTAATACCGTGGCCGACATGGAAGTGATTGCCGAAGGAATCAACGGACAGCAAGCCATCGATCTTTACCGCCAACACAAACCCGACGTTACGCTCATCGATTTGCGCATGCCTCTTGTCGGTGGGGTTGAGGCGATCGGCACGATTCGGCGCGAATTTCCCGATGCTCGTCTGATTGTCCTGACAACCTATGATGGTGACGAAGATATCTATCGATCGCTGCAGGCCGGCGCCAAAGGGTATCTTCTGAAGGATGTGTTCTTCGAGGAACTGGAAACGGCGATCCGGACCGTGCATGCCGGCTCGCGTCGGATTCCTTCAGCCATCGCCGAACGACTGGCCGAGAGAATGGCGGGCTCTGATCTCACCAGCAGAGAAATGGAAGTCCTCGAGCTGATCGTGCGGGGCCAGAGCAATAAAGAGATAGGATCCAGCCTGAGCATTAGCGAAGCTACGGTCAAGAGTCACATCAATAATATCCTCAGCAAGCTGGGTGTCACGGATCGAACCCAGGCCGCCACTACTGCCTTGCAGCGCGGCCTGGTCCATCTGCCCTAGCGTCCAAAAAAGGTGCTGCTGACGACAGGCGTATAGAGTGCAAGCTTTAGCTTGCGGCGTGAGGGAAAGCTGAAACCTTGAATGCAAAATTCCTGGCTTTAGTAGAGATGGCGAAGACGCAACCTGAAGGTTGTACTCTGAACACCCGTTCTCTACAGTACGCGCGTCGTGTACGACTATCGCAAAATGACGCCGGAGGAGCAGGCTGAAGCGGTCAAGTACCGAAGACTGCACGAGCATCCGCTGCACTCGCCGCCGCACATGAAATTCCACGGATTGCGCCAGTTCTTCATCACCGGAACCTGCTACGAACATAAACACCACATCGGCTCGAACCATGAACGTATGACGGGCTTCGAGGCTAATTTGCTGGCGGCTTGCGAAAAGTTTGCCGCCAGCACTTATGCCTGGTGCGTCTTGCCGAACCACTACCATGTGCTCGTGAGAACCGACAACATTGAAGCCCTGCGACATGAGCTGGGATTGCTGCATGGGCGTACCTCTTACAACTGGAATGGCGAGGAGGGTCAGCGAGGCCGACAGGTCTGGTTTAATTGCGTAGATCGAGTAATCAAATCGCACCGACACTTTTGGGCGACCGTAAATTACATACATAACAATCCGGTGAAGCATGGTTATGTTGCCAGTTGGCAGGATTGGCTGTGGTCGAGTGCGGCACAGTTTATCGAGCGAGTGGGCCGCGAGCGCGCACTGCAAATCTGGCGAGAGTTTCCAATCCTCGATTATGGAAGGAAGTGGGACTTTGATTGAGGCGGGAACTCGGGCCTTTGGGTTGCAGGCGTATAGAGTACAAGCTTTAGCTTGCGGGGGGAAAGGCCAGCTTGGATGGCGAGAAAGGCGCCAACCTAAAGGTTGTACTCTATACGCCTGTTGTCACGACGATCATCCTTTCCCGACAGACTCTTCGGGCGTCTGCACCCCAATCTCCAACTAAAGTTGGGCACGTAACTCAATCATCGGTTTCGTGACAGGCGTTTGCTCGGATGGTACTTTACCTGCGTTGCAGACAGTTAGTGGTCCCGGATTGGGGCGCATCAGGGGGGCAGTTCCTTCCTAACCTTGTTGCACAGACCTAAACCCCTTGATGCGCCTGTAAGTAACCAGCTCGGGACCTCCCTTCCTTTCAAATTTGAACGAGCAGATTATTAGTGGATCCAAAGCTTTTATTCTTAGGTTCACGGAGCACAAGCTTGGCTGCGGCTGGGAGCCAGGTATCTTGCCTGCCTGCTAGCGTGGCCACGAACGTTGAGGCAGGCAAGATGCCGGCGCTTCTCAAAAGTCTTTAAGATTGGAGAGCGCGTGAAGATCGAGCCCCTGGTGGAAGCGTTCAATCTTTTAAATGTCACCAACGTATTGGGTTTTTCGAAATCAAACTATTCGGGATTTTCGAATGTGCTGGTGCGTGACAGCAACGACCCAACCAACGCCGGCTTTCTGCGCTCATCGAGTTTCGGCCAGCCTGTGACGACGGCAGGTGGAGTGTTTGGTTCGGGAGGCCCCCGGGCGTTTCAGTTTGCGGCGCGAGTCACGTTCTAACTCAAGAGAAACAATGATCGCCATGACTACAGGCGTATAGAGTACAACCTTTAGGTTGCGCCTGTGCACGCAAGCTAAAGCTTGTACTCTATACACCTGTAGCTTCGTTCAGGTGGTCTTCGAAACCGAAACCCTAGGAAGACGTTACTGAGTGCCTGCGCAAGAGCAGCTTAAAAGGCAAATAGGTCTTCGCACCGCCACCGCTCTAATCGTGGGCGAGGTTATCGCCGTTGGGATTTTCCTTACGCCCGCGGGCATGGCAAAGTCGCTGGGCTCGCCGATGTGGTTGCTGATCGTTTGGCTGATCATGGGCGGAATGGCATTGTGTGGAGCGCTCTGCTACGGCGAGCTGGCGGCGAGATTTCCGGAAGCCGGCGGCGGCTACGTTTATCTTCGCGAAGCCTATGGCCGGCCGCTCGCTTTTCTCTATGGATGGATGGCTTTGCTGGTCATGGATCCCGGTCTGACGGCCGCGCTTGCTGTGGGCCTGGCTGGGTATGTCGGCTACATTTTCAAGCTGTCAGATATAGGGCTAAAAAGCGTCGCCCTCGGATCGATTGTTTTCGTCGCCCTGGTTAACATTCGCGGAGTCAAACTCGGAGGCGGGCTGATACGCTGGCTGACGATTCTCAAGCTCGGGCTGCTGGGTCTGGTGATCTTCTGGGGGTTTGGCTCGGGGGCGGGAAACTGGTCCAACTTCACACCGCTAGTGGCCCAACGTCCGGGATCCGAGCCCTGGCTGGGAGCGTTGGCTGGCGGCCTCGTGGGGGCATTTTTTTCCTTCGGCGGTTGGTGGGATCTAAGCAAAGTTGCCGGCGAGGTGCGCGATCCCGAAACGTCATTGCCGCGAGCTCTGGTCTACGGCGTGACGATCCTCACAGTGGTCTATATTCTGACTAGCGCGGCTTTCATCTATCTGGTGCCACTGGAACAGGTGACGTCAGCCGAGACTTTTGCCGCGCAGGCAGGAGAGGTTTTGTTTGGTCGTATGGGCGGGCAACTGTTGTCAGGCATTGTGATCGTAGCAGTGCTGGGGAGCCTGGCCGCGGTGGTCATGTCGGCGCCGCGCGTTTACTTCGCGATGGCTCGCGACGGATTGTTTATTCCCGCGGCGGCGGCGATTCACCCACGCTACGGCACCCCGGCCCGAGCAATTGCAATTCAGGCGGCGCTCGCGTCCGTGCTGGTGTTGGTGGGGACGTTCAATACCATCATTTCCTATTTTATTTTCGTGGTGGTGATCTTTATCGCGCTCACTGTGGCCGCGTTGTTTGTGCTGCGTCGCAAAGCGCCCGGGGTAGTCGTTTATCGCACGCCGGGTTATCCCTTGACGTCCATCATCTTCTTGCTCTTGAGCGCGTTACTGCTTTTTCTGTTAGGCGGGCAAAATCCAAAGCAGGCACTCTTAGGCGTCGGCGTCGTCGCCCTCGGTTTGCCAGTTTACTATTTGCTATTTCGCCATCGACGTGTGAGTTGACAGAGACCGTCAGCCACGGGTGCCATCAGAAATCAGAGCTTGCCGCAGGCCCACGAGGTCAGTACCACCCAGGGGGGTAGAGCTCGTCTGGAAGCTCCGAGTCCCAGCACCAACGGTGCGAAATGTAATA
>JBDUCF010000287.1:0-4156 GCA_040003545.1 Pyrinomonadaceae bacterium
TCCAAGGCGATTATTGCCCTCAACCCTCACAGCGCACACCTCGCGGTAACACGTGTTGACGGCGTCACGAGTGCGGTCACCCTTCCAGTGGGTGGTTTAATTTCCGGGCAGGCGGCGATCATCAATCTGGTTGGAACTGCGCCGCTCGAAATGGCGGTCGTTCCTTATGCGGCGCTGGTCATTAATTATCCACGCGTAGGCAACCGGCCCGGCGAGTTTGGAGGCGAGCAGCAGCCGTCGGGTAATCTCACCGAAACTCTGGCAACTTCGGTACGTCAGGTCGAACAGATTCGGAAATTGCTTAAGGACGGCGAAGCTTACGGCCGTGCGCAGGAAGCGTACGCGAAAGATAAGACACTGCCACGCCCGGATCAGAGTGTGGTGCTGGAAGCGCTGGGTCCCTATGTACGCGGCGAGCGGCCGGTAATCTTTCGTGCCGATCGTGAAAGTGAAATTCGTGGAGCCATCCGTTTTGCTGAAGAGCTGAAACTCAAGCCCATCATTTTTGGCGGCGATGATGCGTGGAAAATCGCAGGCTTCTTAAAAGAGAAAAATGTTCCGGTAATCCTCACCGGCATTCTCGACCTGCCCACTCGTGAAGATGATTTTTACGATGTTCTTTATGAAAACGCCGCCAAGCTGCAGCAAGCCGGCGTGCGTTTCTGCATTTCCAGCGGCAACGCCGGGCCGAATGTTCGCAACCTGCCGTACTACGCGGGAATGGCGGCAGCATTTGGTCTGCCGAAGGCTGAAGCGCTAAAGGCCGTAACGCTCTATCCGGCCCAGATCATGAACGTGGGCGATCGCATGGGCTCGATTGAAGTTGGAAAAATGGCAAACCTTGTGGTCACTGACGGTGACTTGCTGGAAACGCGAACCACCGTACGGCATCTTTTCATCGACGGTCGTGAAGTGAAATTGACCAGCCGCCATACGGATCTGTACGACGCGTTTAAGAATCGGAAATAAACAAAATAATAGTGATGAGTACTGAGTGATGAGTATAGGTCCTATAGGACTTATAGGACCTAATCCCCCAGGCTGTAATAACGAATCGTTAATCCAATTAATCGCCAAAGGCTCTATTTCCAAGGAGGATCTCTCTTGTCTGAACGAGATATCATTATCTCTATCCGTTGTCTGGCCATCATGCTCGGCCTGCTGCTGCTTTCATCAAACGCCTATTCGCAGACAAAGCTCTTACGGTTTCCCGACCTTAGCGGTGATAAGGTCGTGTTCACTTACGCCGGCGATCTGTGGACCGCGCCCGCGTCTGGCGGCGCAGCAATTCGCCTCACGTCCCATCCGGGAATTGAAGTGTTTGGCAAGTTTTCACCAGACGGTAGGTGGATCGCCTTTACCGGACAATATGACGGTGACGAACAAGTCTATGTGGTCTCTTCGGCAGGCGGCGTTCCGCGCCAGTTAACCTTCTATCCGGCGAAAGGACCTTTAGCGCCGCGGTGGGGTTGGGACAATCAGGTCTATGGTTGGAGCCGCGATGGACGACGAATAATCTTTCGCTCCCTGCGCGACTCATGGGCTTTGCCGATCGCGCGTCTCTATTCGGTATCGGTTGAGGGTGGTGCGGCCGAAGCGCTGCCCATGCCCGAAGCCGGGTCGGGCGATTTTTCTCCCGATGGCTCCCAAATTGTCTATTCGCCGCAGTCACGCGATTTTAGATCTGAGAAACGTTACGGTGGCGGCCAGGCTAATAGTCTTTACATCTTCGATCTTAAGAGCTATGCCACCAAAAAGATCACCGAGGGTCCGCGGCCCACGCGCGATCCAATGTGGGTTGGCGATACCATCTACTTCGACTCCGACCGCGATGGACACTTCAATCTTTACGCCTACGACGTTCCCACCGGCAAGACTACGCAGGTAACCAACAACAAAGTCTGGGACGTACGCTGGCCCAGCTCAGACAACGAGGGCCGAGTTGTTTATGAACTCAATGGCGAGCTTCAGGTGCTCGACACCAAAAATCGCCGGAACAATTCTATTGCCATCAATGTGCCGGATGAAGGTCTGGCCCGGCGACCCAGCCGTATCTCCGCGGCCAATCAGATCGAATCAATCGCGCTAAGTCCAAAAGGCGAGCGCGCGCTTTTTGTCGCGCGCGGCGATGTGTTCACCGCGCCGATCGAAAAAGGCCCAACTCGTAACCTTACACATTCTTCCGGAGCTCATGACAAGTGGGCCTCCTGGTCGCCGGACGGCGCCCGCATCGCTTTCATTTCTGACATGAGCGGTGAAGAAGAGCTGTATATCATGCCGCAGGATGGCTTAAAACCCGCCGAACAGATCACACGTGGCGGGGCGGGGTCTCCGCGCGGACAGCCCGCGGGGGGTGCTGGTAGCGCTATGCGTTATCAGCCGGAGTGGGCCCCGGACGGCAATCGCATCGCTTTTGGCGACAAGGACGGCAAGGTCTATGTCGTCACGCTCGCCGATCGCAGGATTGTTGAAATCGCCGATTCCCCTCATGGCCAAATTCGTGACTACACCTGGTCGCCGCGCAGCAACTTTTTGGCCTTCACCATGAATGACAGTCCCCAGCGTTTTTCATCCATCTACATCTGGAGTGCGGCAGACGGGACGCTCCGACGGCTGACGGACAATATGTTCAATGCGACCAGTCCGGCGTGGGATCCGCAGGGGAACTATCTCTATTTTCTTTCTGATCGCGAGTTTGCTCCCCAAATTTCCCAGATAGAATTCAACTACGCAACGAGTCGCACTTCTTACATTTATGCAATGGCACTAAGGAAGGACGTCAAGCATCCCTTCCCGGCGGAGAGTGATGAAGTGACTGTCAGTAAGCCTGACGAGTCACCGAAACCGAAAGGCATGCCGCCAGGTGAGGAGCCGAAGCCGCCGGCAAAAGACATCGATAAAGAATTGAAGAAGGAGCCTGCGGAGACACCAACACCCTCGCCCACGCCGTCTCCTCAAACTCCTCCGGCTGAGCCCCGGCCTGATGCCGCTCCAAAACCACCGGCAACGATGACCATCGATTTTGATGGTATCTCGGGCCGCGTGGCCCGGGTGCCCGTCGGCGCTGACAACTATGGCGGCTTGTCTGCAAAGACAGGTCACCTACTCTATGCAACCGGCTCGGCCTTCTATTATGGCCGCCCGGGAGATCGTCCTACTGTCCTCAAGATCTTTGCCTTCAAAGATCGCAAAGAGACAACCATTGCCGAAGACATTCGCGGCTACACGCTTTCTGACGATGGCTCGAAAGTGCTGGTGGCGCAGGGCCCGGGATATAACCTTTACGATGCCACTCCCCTGGGAGACAAAACCAGAAAGCCGGTCTCTACAGCCGGGCTTGCTGTTGACCGGATTCCACAGGAGGAATGGAACCAAATTTTCAACGAGGTGTGGCGGCGCTATCGCGACTGGTTCTATGTGCCGAACATGCATGGTTACGACTGGGTGGCTATCCGCGAACAATACAAGCCGCTGTTGCAGTATGTGGCCCATCGTTCGGACCTGAACTATGTCATCAGCGAGATGATTGCGGAGTTGACTATCCAACACGCTTACATCGAAGGCGGTGATTTCCAGATTCCGCCGCGGCCGCGCAGTGGCTTGCCGGGCGCCCGCTTCGAACTCGACAAGCAGTCGGGACGTTATCGCATCGCTAAGATCTTTCAGGGTCAAAACGAGGAAGACATCTATCGCTCTCCGCTGACGGAGATCGGCGTCGACGTCAAAGTGGGAGACTATGTTTTGGCCATCGATGGCGAGGAACTGAAAGGGACTGACGATCCCTATCGCCTGTTGAGAAACAAGGCGGACAATCCGGTCAGCCTTACGATTAACAAGACACCGTCGTTTGAAGGCACCCGCATTGTTTCCTATCGTCCCATCACGGATGAAGAGAAGCTTGTCTACCTGGACTGGGTAAACATTAATCGGCGGAAAGTGGACGAAGCGACCGGTGGACGAGTCGGGTACATACATATTCCCGACATGGGCAACAACGGTATTCGTGAATTCATTAAGTGGTATTACCCGCAGATTCGCAAGGAAGGTCTGGTGGTCGACGTGCGCGCGAACGGAGGCGGCAACATTTCGCGAATGATCATCGAGCGTCTGCGGCGAAAGCTGTTGGGGCTAAACTACGCGCGCACAGACGATGACG
>JBDUCF010000035.1:0-14089 GCA_040003545.1 Pyrinomonadaceae bacterium
GTCAGAACGTGCGCGATTGGATCTACGTTGACGATCACTGCCGTGCAATCCTGCTGGTACTGGAGAAGGGAAGGCCGGGCGCCACATATAATATAGGAGCCCGAAATGAGCGGCGTAACCTCGACGTTGCCTGGTCGGTATTGGATGCTCTGCAAAAGCCGCGTTCGCTGATTCGCTTTGTCAAAGATCGTCCCGGCCATGACCGGAGGTATGCGATCGATCCGGCGAGAATTGAGACCGAACTTGGATGGCGGCCCATTGAGACGTGGGAAAGCGGCCTGCAGAAGACCATCGGCTGGTATCAGGAGAACACCGATTGGATTACTCGCGCTCGCAGCGGCGCTTACCGGGAATTCTACGCGCGCCAATACGGGATGGAGGCCGGCAAATCGTGAAGGTGCTTGTGGCTGGAGCGCGCGGCATGGTAGGCCGCGCGGTCGCTCGTCATTGCGCTGAAGCGGGCGACGTGGTGTTGCCCTTTGATCATGAAAGCCTGGACATCTCTGACAGCGACCGGGTCAGCCAATGCCTCGATAGCGAACGCCCGGACGTGATCATTAACTGTGCCGCCTGGACCGACGTTGATGGTTGCGAAGCCGATTCCGAACGTGCCTTTGCAGTAAACGCGCTTGGGCCGGAAGTGCTGGCGAAAAACTGCCGCCGCATCGGTTCCTCATTGATCACAATTTCTACCGACTACGTTTTCGACGGTAACAAGGAGGGATTTTACGATCAGCGCGATGATCCAAACCCTATCAGTATTTACGGAGCAGCGAAACTTGAGGGCGAGCGACGCGCGCAACGCGCCTGCGCGCGCACCACGGTGGTACGCAGCGGTTTTATCTTCGGCATAGGTGGCCGTAATTTTCTCAGCACCGTGATCGATCGTTGCCGGAAGGGGGAACCGCTGGCGGCCATTGCGGATGCCTACGGCACGCCCACTTACGCCGGGGATCTGGCGCGGCGACTGCGGGAGCTGGCCCAGGTCGATTTGCCGGGTATCTATCACGTGGTCAACGCTGGTGAGGGCGCAAGCTATCACCAATTCGCTCTGGCAGCGCTGGCCGTTGGACAGTGCGATTCGTCTAAGTTGACGCCGGTTTCGATGGACGACCTGGATAGGCCGGCGCCACGGCCACGAAATTCGCGACTCCGTTGCCTGCTTTCCCAGGCCATCGGCCTGGAGCCGCTACCGTTCTGGCAAGACGGCCTCAGGGAATTTGCCCGGGTGTCGGACGCCGTTTGACAGCGTGAATTAGCGTTGGCAGATGCTAATGATCTCCATTGGCGCGGTTAACGCGTCTAATGGTATGCTTGGCGACGCTCAGGGATCGTAGATTGTTAGGAAAGGCAAGAGGGTTGTCGGTTGTGCCCATCGTTAACCGCCGCTAAGAAAGTTATGATGTCTCAAGATAATCGTTTGCTTCCAGTGACCGCCGTGGAGCGCGCACTCGAACGACCGTTAAGTGATATTGCTCAGGCAAAATCTTACGGCGCGACAACGCTCGAACCCACAAATCTGCGCCAGTATCTTTTCGTAGTGCTGAAACGCAAATGGATGATACTGGGGGTGGTCCTGGTAATTACCTCGCTGGTTACGATCCAGGCATTTCGCTCGCCTCCGGTTTACGAAGCGGCTACAACAATTCGGATCGAGGCGAAGCCCAAAAGCGTTCTGCATACCGGCGAGGTAGTCATTAACGCTCAGGCCGATCCGAATTTCTGGGGAACGCAGCTAACTCTTTTGCAAAGTCCTTCACTTGCCAGGCAAGTGATTCTTACACTCGATCTGCAGCACAATCCGGCGTTCCTGAAGGGGCAGACCGAAACCGGTCTCTTCTCGTCGCTGCGGCGCATCTTTAACTGGGAGAAGAGACCTGGCCCCAGCAAAGCGATTGCCAAACCCACCGATAGCGAAATTGTGGCCCAGGATCAGCCGCTTTCAGACCAGGAGCTGGCCCAACTGGAGCCTTATGAAGATGCCATCATAGCCGGTCAGACTATCGAGGCTCTGCCGACCACCAGCCTGATCATTATTCACTTTCGTCATAGCGATCCGGAGATTACGCAGAAGGTCGCAAACACGCTGGCCGAGATTTTCAGAGATAACAATCAGAAACGGGAAACGGCAGGTTCGACCAGGGCCGAGGACTTGCTGGCAAATGAAATAGCCGACCTCCAGACCAAGATCAAACATGGGCAGGAGGTAGTCTTCAACTATGCCCGGAACAAGGGCCTTCCGCTGGACGATAATCCGGACAGCAATATCGAAGTTAAGCGCCTGGCCACTCTCAGCAATCAATTGCTCGACGCGGAAAACGAGCGCAAGAATCTTCAGTCCATCTACGATGCCGCAAAGCGCGAGAAAGATCCTTATTCGATTCCCGGCGTTGTCGACTCTGCTCGGATTCTGAAGCTGCGCGAGAGAATCTCATTATTAAGAGAGCAGCGCGAGACGATGCTCCAGACCTTTACGCCTGAATGGCAGGGGGTCAAAAAGATCGATGCCGCGCTCAAGCCCCTCGAAGAAGAAGTGGCCCAGGGACCCGTGGAATTGATTGCAGCAATGAAGTCGCGCTATGAAGCTGCGCAGTCAAGAGAAAACAGCCTGCGGCAGGCTTACAATCAACAGCGCGGCACCACCACCCAGCAGACGCGCGACAAGATCGAAATGACCGCCATCAATCAGGAGATTGAGACTAATAAGCAGTATCTCAATACCCTGTTACAACGACAGCGCGAACTGCTGGTTACTGCTGTCGACAGACCCAACGAGGTGAGCATAGAGAATCCCAGTCGCTATCCACACTCACCGGTCGGCCCGGCGCGTTTCCGAAACATCATCATTGCTTTCATACTCTCGTTCGGGGCTGGAGTGGGACTTGCTTTCCTCCTCGACTTCCTGGATGACTCCGTCAAGACGGTCGACGACGTTGACCGCTACATCCATTTGCCGGCGCTGGCGCTAATTCCTGATAGCAGCCTTGAACGCCCGCGTTTGAAAGGCGGTGTGCCAGCCGCGGCCGGCAGCGGTACGGATAGTACGGCTCTGGCATTGATCGAGGACGTGCGATCTCCTATCGCCGAATCGTACCGGCATTTGCGCACGTCACTATTGCTGTCAACCGCGGGCCAGGCGCCCAAGACAATCCTGGTCACGTCGAGCCAACCTTCTGAAGGCAAGACTACGACGGCGGTGAATACTGCGGTGATGCTGGCCCAGACCGGCGCGGACGTTTTGATCATCGACTGCGATCTCCGGCGGCCCCGGCTTCACAGTCATTTCAACTTGTCCAACAACCATGGAGTGACGAATTGCCTCTCGGGCGAATCCGATATCGAGGGCTTGATGCAGAGCTACGACAGGCTGCCAAATTTGAAGATCCTTACTTCCGGGCCGGTGCCGCCGAATCCGGCTGAGCTGCTCGGCTCTGACGAAATGCGAAAGCTCCTCGCCGGACTAAGCGAGAGGTTCGCGCACATTATTATCGATTCGCCGCCGGCGATTTCGTTTACGGATGCGGCCATTCTTTCCACCCTCGTCGACGGCGTGATCCTGGTGGTCCACGGAGGACACAGCTCGCGGGCCGTAGTTCGTCGCGCCAAACAACAATTGCAGGATGTTGGCGCCCACATCTTTGGCATAGTTCTGAACAAAGTTAAGCTTGAGGCTGAGGACTATTATTACGGCTATTATTCCCGCTACTACTACGGAGAGAGCGACGAAGACGCCGGCGAGAGCGGGCGCGAGAGCGCCGGAGCGCACGGTTCGAACTGATGCTGGGACAGTATTGCCTGATCGCTCCCGACGTAAAGCTTGGACGCGATGTTTCCATTCACAACTTCGTTAACCTCTACGGTTGCGAGATAGGCGACGGGAGCCGGATCGGCTCCTTTGTCGAGATCCAGAAGGGCTCAAGCGTAGGCCGCAACTGCAAAATCTCAAGCCATACATTCATCTGCGAAGGAGTCACCATCGAAGACGAAGTCTTTATCGGTCATGGCGTCACCTTCATTAATGACAAACACCCCCGCGCTACAAACGACGAAGGTTCACTGCAGAGTGAAAAAGACTGGGTCGTCCAGCCCACGGTCGTAAGAAAGGGCGCCAGCATCGGCTCTGGCGCCGTTATCCTTTGCAACCTGAGTATCGGCGAGCGGGCCATCGTGGGCGCGGGTGCGGTAGTCACGCACGACGTTGCCGCGCACTCCACTGTGGCGGGAAATCCCGCGTCTGTAATTCCAGCGAGTTAAGACTAACGGCGCTGGGTTCTCCCGCTCATGACTCATACGACAATCGGGATCGTTGGCTGTGGCTACTGGGGGCCCAACCTGCTTCGCAACTTCGCTGAAAGCGAAAACGCGGAGTTGCGGTGGATCTGTGATGTGGATGCGGCCCGCCTGTCAGCGATAGGCCGGCGATTTCCTGGCGCCCGCACCACGCTTGATTTTCGCGACCTGGTTAACGATCCAACGCTGGACGCGATCGTGATTGCCACACCGGTGGCCACGCACTTTCCTATCGCTCGCGACTCACTACTGGCCGGCAAGCATGTCCTGGTGGAGAAACCGTTAACCGCGTCCGTGCGCGAGGCGGAAGAGTTAATCGCATTAGCTGAGCGAGGCGGTTTGACGCTGATGGTGGACCACACCTTCGTCTACACCGGGGCGGTGCGCAAGATCAAGGAGATAGTCAACAGCGGGGAACTTGGCGATCTACTTTACTTTGATTCCAATCGAATCAACCTTGGTCTCTTTCAGCGCGATATCAACGTGGTATGGGATCTGGCGCCCCACGATCTGTCCATAATGGACTTCATCATTGAGCGGCAGCCGCAAGCGCTTTCGGCCATCGGTAGCTGCCACGTCGAGAAGGGAATCGAGAATATTGCTTATTTGATCCTCCGGTTTGCAGACGAGTTTATCGCGCACTTTCATTTCAACTGGCTCTCGCCCGTCAAGATTCGGCGCACCTTGATTGCCGGCTCGCGCAAGATGATCCTATATGACGATATTGAACCGACTGAGAAAGTGCGCGTCTACGATAAAGGGGTAACGTCAAACCGCGGGGACGGGGACAAAGAAGCCGCCTATAAAACCCTGGTCAGCTATCGTACTGGCGATGTTTGGGCCCCCCAACTTGATCCGACGGAAGCCCTCCGCTACGTCTGCGACGAATTCCTCGATTCCATTGAAAAGGCGCGCCGGCCGCTGACGGATGGGCCTTCGGGATTGCGAGTAGTGCGTTTGCTCGAGGCCGCGCAGCAGTCAATCAAAGAAGGCGGCCGCGCCATAACTTTCTGAACCAGCCGGCACAAGATGAAAGTCCCACTGCTTGATCTTCAAGCCCAATACGTCTCGTTGCGCGCCCAACTATTAAGCGCAGTGGAGCGCGTGATGGATGCGCAGCGGTTTATTCTCGGGTCGGAGGTAGCGGCTCTCGAGAAAGAGATCGCAGAGTATTCCCAGGTCCGTCACGCGATTGGCTGTGCGTCCGGCGCGGACGCTTTGCTGCTGGCGTTGCAGGCACTGGGAGTAGGACCGGGTGACGAAGTCGTGACCACTCCGCACAGCTTTTTTGCGACGGCGAGCGCAATTACCAGGTTGGGAGCGCGCCCGGTATTCGTAGATATTGATCCCCGCACTTACAACATGAACGAGACGCTGGTAGCGGAAGCGATCACCGAACGCACCAGAGCGATGATGCCAGTCCATCTGTTTGGTCAATGCGCTGACATGGGAATCCTGGGCCAGATCAGCAAGCAGCGCGCGATTCCCATCGTTGAAGATGCAGCCCAGGCCATCGGAGCGGAGGATCAGGAACGGCGGGCAGGCTCCATGGGATCGATTGGCTGCTTTAGCTTTTATCCCTCGAAAAATCTGGGCGGAGCTGGCGACGGCGGCATGCTGGTGACGAACGACGATGAGCACGCCGGGAGTTTGCGCATGTTGAGAGTTCATGGAGAAGAGCGCAAATACCATCACCGGGTGATCGGCGTGAACAGCAGGCTCGATGAGATCCAGGCAGCGGTGTTGCGCGTAAAGCTGCCGTATCTGGACGAGTGGTCCACGGCGCGAACTCGGAATGCGGCGCGTTACTCTCAGTTATTTACCGACGCCGGACTGGCGGAAGAAATTGGGTTGCCTTTTGTAAGGCCGGGAGTTCGCCACATTTTCAATCAGTACGTAATCCGAGTTGGCCGGCACAGGGATGCGCTTCGGGCCCGCCTCAATGACAGTGGTATAGGTTCAGAAATTTATTATCCAGTGCCGCTGCATCTTCAGGAGTGTTTTCGTTATCTGGGTTACGCGGAAGGCGATTTTCCTGAAGCGGAACGCGCGGCACGGGAAACGCTGGCGCTTCCTGTCTATCCTGAACTGACCCCGGAGCAGCAAGCTTACGTCGTGGAGACGATTCGCAGCTTTATGCGCAAGTCCCCGAGCGAACAAAATTGATGTCGTTGAAATTGAGCATAGTCACGCCCTCCTTTAATCAGGGGCAGTATCTCGAGCAGACCATCCGCTCTGTGCTTGATCAGGAGTATGAGGCGCTCGAGTACATTGTTATCGACGGTGGCAGTACGGACGACAGCGTCAGCATAATCAAGCGCTATGAAGATCGCCTGGCTTACTGGGAAAGCAATAAAGATCGGGGCCAAGTGCACGCGATCAATAAAGGTCTGGCAAGAGCGTCGGGGGACATATTCGCATTCATCAACAGCGACGATCTTTATCTGCCAGGCGCGTTTGAGGGAGTGATTGAGTATTTTGAGGGGCATCCTGATTGCCAGTGGCTCTGCGCCGACACGATCATGTTCGGCCCAGGGCACAAATCAGAGCTGATTCAAGCGCGCGTCCCTCGCTCGGCGGCCCAGTGTTTGTCGTGGGCCTACAAGTCGCCGCAGCCGGGAATGTTCTGGAGACGCGAGCTGATGCAGACCGGCTTCGATGAAAAGTGGTTGTACGACTTCGATCACGATCTCTATGTGCGTTTGCTATTGGAAGGCCATCAATGCGAGCACCTGTCTTTACCAGTTGCCGCATATCGCTGGCACGCTGTCAGTAAAACTATGACGCAAGCTTCTGCTTTTGACGAAGAGTTTGATCGTAGCGCCGAGCACTATGAAGGCCGGCTTCACGGATCCGATCGACGTTGGTGCCGCGCGACACGTTTCATTAGGCAATCATACAAAGCGAGCGCAGCGGGTAAGACCACCGAAGGCGGGAGACTGCTATTGAGGGCCCTATTGATCTATCCGGAAGGCCTGGCCAGCAGACCTTTTTGGGGGTCTCTGCGGCAACTGTCGAAAAGCAACTCTCCGCGTGAAGGGGAGACCCGATAAAAGCGGAAGTTAGTGGTTGTCTTAGTTTGATCGTTCGGTCGCCATCCGAATGCGTCAATCGCACGGGCTGGCAGCCCACGCGTACGACAGGCTGCCAGCCTGTCGCTCCGAAATTGAGCCGAAAATGAGAATTAGCGTAATCGTTCCGGTCCGCAATGAAGAGGATTCAATTCGCGCGCTGCTTGACGCTCTGCTGGGACAGACCCGACGGCCCGACGAGATTGTGATTACTGACGGCGGCTCGACCGATGCTACCGCCGAGATTATCGAGGAGTACATCAAGCGGGGGGAACCGATTCAGCTCATTCGCGAGCAAGCGGCGCTTCCCGGACGCGGACGCAATATAGCTATTGCGCATTCCTCTTGCGAATGGCTGGCGTTTGCCGATTCAGGCACGCGACCTGTTCATAACTGGCTCAGAACGCTGGTTCAGCGGGTGAAGCGTGAACCTGATGTGGACGTGGTCTATGGAGCCATGGAGCCGGTTATCGATAGCTTCTTCAAGGAATGCGCTGTGATTTCTTATTTGCCGCCGCCTACTCAGGTTGAAGGGGGATGGAATCGTTCGGACTCCATCGCTTCGGCGCTGCTGCGTCTAGACGTGTGGCGGGCAGTGGGCGGCTTTCGAGAGGATCTACGCTCCGCGGAAGACATTCTTTTTATGGATGCTGTCAGGAATGCGAACTTTCGCATTGTTTATGAGCTGCGCGGACTGGTTCTTTGGAATATACAGCCTACGATGGGGCTGACCTTCAGGCGCTTTGTCACCTATTCGCGCAACAACCTGCGGGCAGGATTATGGCGCAGGTGGCAGTTGTCTGTTTTCAGACGTTACGCATTGCTTGCGTTGTCTGCTTTGCCGGCGGCGGTGCTTGGACCACGATGGCTTCTGCTGCCACTGGCCCTATGGTTACTAATGCTGATTGCCCGTTCTGTGGTTGCGCTAAGACGGAATGCCCGCGTCTATCCTGCGAACATCGGACGCAACGGGCTGCGCCTGCTGTTGCTGGTACCTCTGAGTGCCATGCTTGATAGTGCGACTTTCGTTGGCACAATCAACTGGATATTCAAAGACGTACTTTCGCGTAACGCAGCGGGCAAGACGAGCGCAAGCGAAGCCGAATAGAAAGGAGTGCAGCGACAGCCCGCAACCGGCAGTGATCGATAGAAGAAGATTTAATGACAGTGGTCAAACACATCACAACTAGTTCACTGAAGAGCATTGGATACTAATGATTCAACCCGCAATCGAACAGCCCTCGAGTGCTAACACGACACTTGAAGGAAAGCGAGTCCTTTACATTTCTTATAACGGGATGCTCGACCCGCTGGGCCAGAGCCAGGTAATTCCCTACCTGCGCGAACTGAGCGGAAGAGGCGTCCGTTTTACCCTGCTCAGTTACGAGCGACCGGTAGCTTTTACCGAGGAAGGAATCGAACGTTGCCGGGAACTGAAGCGCACTCTGGCGGCTTACGACATTGAATGGCACTACCTGCGTTACCACAAGACGCCCTCATTGCCTGCCACTGTCTACGATATTCTCGCCGGCGTCCGTCTCGGGGCCTCCTTTGTAAAACGACAGGGAATTCATATGGTTCACGCCCGCAGCCATATTCCGGCCGTCATTGCCTGGGCGTTGAAAAAGCGATTTGGGATCAAGATGATTTTTGATATTCGTGGTCTGATGGGGGAGGAGTATGTGGACGCAGGACATTGGAGCCACGGGGGCCTTCGCTATCGATTGACAAAAATAATGGAGCGGCGGGCGCTGGAAACTACCGATGGCATCGTTACGTTGACCGAAAAACTCTGGCCGGTGATTAAGGAATGGAATGGACTTCGTGGTCGTAAGGTTTGTCGTCAAGTGATACCCTGCTGCACGGATCTGGTGCGGTTTGTGTTTCGCGAAGAGGACCGCAAAGAACGTCGCGCCGAACTGGGACTGGAAGATCGCTTCGTGGTTGTTTACTGCGGGTCGATTGGCGGCTGGTATCTCAGCGATAAGCTGGCGGATTTTTTTCTCGCCTTATTGAAGCTGCGCCCCGATTCGCATTTTCTCTGGCTGACGCAGGGTGACTCCCGTTTGATTCAGGATCTGATGCGCGCCCGTTCTATAGACGAGAGCCAGTATACGGTTAGATTTGTCCAGCCGGTTGATGTGGCGTCATATCTCTCGGCGAGTGATATAGGCGTGGCTTTCTTCAAGCCAGGCGTATCGAAACTTGCAACCTCGCCAACTAAAGTCGCGGAGTACCTGGCCTGCGGCCTGCCCGTGATTATGAACAGCGGCATCGGCGATTCTGATCGGTTGATAATCGAGGAGAAGGTCGGTGTTCTGATTAACGATTTTACGGCCCGGGAATACGACCGCGTGGCCGCCAACATGCCAAGCTTTATGAGTAATATAGAAGACGCCAGGCGGCATGCGCGCGGAGTGGCAGAAAGGCTCTTTGACGTACGGGAGGTTGGTCTGGAGCGTTATGCTGGCCTGTATGAAGAAGTGCTGAAGTCTGAATAGGCCGGGGTCGGCACACTCCTTCTTCAAAGTTGACGGCGGAGTTCAGCTAGTCTTATGAACGTTCTGGCATTAGCCTCCTACCCGGTTGAAGCCGCGGCCACGAGATACCGCCTCTCTCAATTTGTAGGACCCCTATCCGAGCGCGGCATAAGAGTCACGATTCGGCCCTTTCTGGATTCACAATCTTTTGCAGCGCTTTATCGGCCAGAAGAGATGTTACGCACTGCGCTGGGCCTTTCGCTCTCGACGCTGCGCAGATTCGCTGATCTTTTGCAGGTAGGCCAGGCCGATGTGCTCCTGGTGCAACGGGAAGCGATGACGTTTGGCCCTCCGCTTATTGAATGGCTGTCTACAAGGGTACTCAAGTGTCCCATGGTTCTCGACTTGGACGATGCTACGTACGTTCCGTATACTAGTCCTACCTATGGCCGTTTGGGGAAAGGACTGAAATGGTTCAGTAAGACGGACGATTTGATCCGCTGGTCGCGAGTCGTAACCTGCGGTAACCGCGTTATCGCGGATTATGTTTGCAGTAAGGGAAGCCGCGCACACGTGATCCCAACGGTCGTCGACACGGACCTCTTTCGACCGGCTAATTCCATCCGCGACCTGTCACCTACAGTAATCGGATGGGTAGGCACACACTCGACTTACCCTTTTCTACAGTCTATCTTTCCGGTGTTGCAAAAACTCGCCGTTCGCTATTCCTTTCAGCTAAAGATAGTCGGCGCCGGGACGGACGACGTTGGAATCCCGGGAATTCGGATCGAAAATCTGCTGTGGAGTCTCGCCAGGGAGACGGAGGATTTTCAGAGTTTCGATATCGGACTCTATCCCATCGATGCGGCGAGTTATGGAATTGAATGGACCCTTGGCAAATCGTGTTTCAAGGCAATCCAGTATATGGCCGTCGGTATTCCTTACGTTGTCAGCCCTATTGGAGTCTGCGCTGAGATGGGAGAGCCGGGGGTGACGCATTTGACCGCTGTCGGTCCGGACGAATGGTACGAAGCGCTGAGAACACTTCTGGAAGATCGGGAAGCACGAAAGCGCATGGGAAGTGCTGGACGGCAACACGCGCTCAAGCACTACAATCTTTCCGACCAGGCTGATAAGCTCGCACAAGTATTGCGAGAAGCGGCCGGATGAGAGCTATGGCATCGATTTACGGAGACGCGACAGCCGACAAGATAGATGCTGAATTCGATGGCGACTTAACGCCGGGATCGGAGGAAGCTTCGGCTCGCCGCAGCACCAGCGTTCCCGCGTCTTCGCGTTTTCGGCTGGCGATCCTGGCCCTAATCGGTCTCTGTCCATCATTTCTTAAGCTCCCTTTGTACAGACTCCTTTTTGGGTATCGTATTGGTAGAGGTGTGCGCATCGGTTATTCGATAATCGATGCTCGAACTTGCGTGATCGAAGATCATGTTAGGATTGGACACTTGAATATTTTTACGAGGATCGCGACTTTAACCATTAAGGATCATGCGCGGATAGGTCATATGAACATCTTTCGAGGCGGCGAAATCTACCTGGGACGCTACTCAGAAATTATTCGTCTGAATGAGGTCAATTCGATTCCGGACCCTGACGTGGTGAATGCTGTTGAGCCGCGATTTCTTCTCGGCGATGGAAGCATTGTTACAACGGGCCACAAGATAGATTTTACCGATCGCGTAACCATTGGCAGGCGCACGATTCTGGGCGGGCGAAATTCGTCCTTGTGGACACACAACCGGCAACGGACTCAGCCGATCGAGATTGGCGACTTTGCTTATATCGGATCCGAGATCCGCATAGCGCCTGGAGGCGCCATTCCGGCTCGATGTGTTGTGGGAATTGGTGCGGTAATTACGAGCAAACTGAAGGATGAACAGTTTCTGATTGCCGGGATCCCCGCGAAAGCCATCAAACCGCTGAGCCAAGAAGACCAGTTCCTGATCAAGCGGAAAACAAGACCTGATCTTCCCGATGACATTTGATAGAGGCGGGGCAAGTAATCATCAGATGAAACCAAGCATAGAATTGAACGACGAGGCCCATCAATCGTCCGGCGGTGACTATAGATTATGAACGCCGTTCTAACATTTCTGCTTATTCTCACTTTTTGCGGGACGGCCATAGTAGCCCCGAAGGAAGGTCCTCCGGCAGTAGTGCTGTGTCTGCCTTTTGCTCTAATTGCCGGGTGCGCCATCTGGCGATTTGAGCGTCGAAATGAATTCCTGCTGCGACTCTTCGCTGCCGGCCTGTGCGTGAGAGTCGTGATAGCGACCCTGATTAACTATTTTCAGGGGCAGACTTTTTTTGGTGGCGACGCCGACACGTACGACCTCTTTGGCTTTGCGCTGAACCAGCAGTGGCACGGAGGCGGGGCAATTTATCAGAACCTCGTAACTCAGTTCACCGGCATTGGAGGCAGCGGGTGGGGCATGCTCTATTTCGTGGCTTCTATTTACGAAATAGTTGGCCGCAACCCGCTTGCGATTCAACTTGTAAATACGGTCATCGGAGCCGCCACTCCGGTGATCATTTTTCATATTGCGCAACATATCTTCGACAATACCCGCGTCGCTCGGGTTTCAGCGATTCTGGTCGCTTTCTATCCTTCTATCGTGCTCTGGTCTGCCCAGGCTCTAAAAGATGGTCCCATAGTTTTTCTCCTGGTCCTGGCTATGCTGGCGACGCTAAAGCTGGGCGAAAGTTTCAGTGTAAAATTCCTGGTTATTCTGATCGCTTCAGCACTGGGTTTGCTGACCCTTCGCTTTTATATCTTTTACATGCTAATTGCCGCGGTGACCGGTGCATTCGCGATGGGCATGAGAACTTTCTCAGCTCAAAGCTTTGTGCGCCAGTTTGGGGTCATCATCATTATAGGTCTGTCCCTGACGTACATGGGGATAACTCGTTATGCCGGTGCGCAAATCGAAAACTTCGGAAACCTTAAGACGGTGCAACGCAGCCGCGGTGACGCATCTCAGTCGGCGCAATCAGGCTTCGCTCAGGACGTTGATGTATCGACGACCTCCGGTGCATTGGCGGCAATTCCGATAGGTTTGTTGTACCTGCTTTTTGCCCCGTTTCCGTGGCAGTTGGCCTCGCTGCGGCAAATGATTACTCTTCCGGAGATGATTGTCTGGTGGTTGTCTTTCCCCTTGCTGATCCTGGGCTTGTGGTTCACAATTAGATACCGCTTGCGACAAATCTCGCCGATTCTATTGTTCACCACGCTGCTGACGCTGGGTTATTCAGTCTTTCAGGGCAACGTCGGCACCGCCTATCGCCAGCGATCACAATTGCTGGTCTTCTATTTTGTTTTTATCGCAGTGGGATACATTCTGTTTAAAGAAAAGCGCGAAGATCGCAAGCGGCAAATCGAGGCCCAAAAAGAGATGCTGGCCGCAGCACAACCAGCTCGGGCCTACGCGCCCTTGAAAACGCCGCGAGACTTTGGTGTGAAGCCGGCGTTCCGCGCCACTACGCCGGCTGTGACCGGCGATGAGAGATAGTCGCTCGCCTTCCAGTAACTCAACATGTGTGGAATTGTCGGCATAGTTCATAGCGGCGAGACTCAGGTTGACCGTGATCTCGTATCGCGGATGTGCGAAGCAATACGGCACCGCGGCCCGGACGAAGATGGCTTCTATTTCAAGGGTGGCGTGGGCCTGGGCATGCGCCGGCTGGCTATCATTGACCTCAAAGGCGGACAGCAACCGATCCCCAATCAGGACCGAACGGCCTGGATCATTTTCAACGGAGAGATTTACAACTACCGCGAGCTGCGCAAACAACTCGAAGACCTGGGTCACAAGTTTCATACCGACAGCGACACGGAAGCGATTGTCCACGCCTATGACCGCTACGGGAGCGATTGCCCCAAGCACCTGCGCGGGATGTTTGCTTTTGCCATCTGGGACGAGAGCCGTCAGGAATTATTTCTGGCCCGCGACCGGGTGGGCAAGAAACCTCTGCTCTATGCGCAATTGAACGGACAACTGGTATTCGGTTCTGAGTTTAGCGCGCTGCTGCTTCATCCGGAGATTAGCCGGGACATCGATTTTGCGGCATTGCATCATTATCTTTCTTTCCTTTGCGTGCCCGCGCCACTGACTGCTTACCGGGCCATCAGGAAGCTCGAGCCGGGCCATTGGCTGAGGTGGCGCGCCGGCGAGATTGAGATCGAACGTTACTGGCAGCCGGACTTTTCCAAAAAAACCAATCTAACGGAGG
>JBDUCF010000036.1:0-14087 GCA_040003545.1 Pyrinomonadaceae bacterium
CTTCGTGCCGGCCGTCATCTTTGGCGCCAATTTATTCGAGCGGCGCGCCAGTTTTCGATTGTTGATTCAGCAGGAATATTCAACTGTCGCGGCAACCGTTTTTTATGGCTGGGCCGCTTCAGGGTTAATTTCATTCCTCCTGCTGCTGGCGGGAACTTTTAGTGGTGTTCTGCGAGCAATCGGCAGCAGGATGTTTCAGACTGTTCTCGAGCAGCAAAGCCAACCATCTGCCGGGATGTTTCGCCCGCCGGATCCGAAGCTGCTCAGCCCCGAAATCTTCTCCATTACAGTGGCGATCATGGTGCTGCTTTTGGTATTTGCCGTTTGGGCCACGCTGGCTGTGCAGGTGGTGTTCAAGGGCTCCTGGCTAAGAGCAATTGGCGTGGTCTTGGGATGTGGGATCATTTCGTTTCCCATATCCAGCTTCCTGCAGCCAATCTTCAGCACTCTGTTCGGATCGCCCTTTCTGTTGCTAATCGTCTTCTTCCTCCTGCGTGGATACTGGAGCGAAGTTAGTCGCACGCAACGTGGGCGCGCGGCCTTTAAACAAAACCTGGAAGCAGCCACGCTTAATCCGGCCGACGCTTCGGCGCACTACAACCTGGGACTGATCCACCAGCAGCGCGGTGAATTGGACCAGGCGCGTGAGCGCTTTGAGCGGGCCGTACATATCGATTCCGATGAAGTTGACGCGCATTACCAACTGGGCCGAATCGCGCGGGCCCAGAATCGGTGGGCGGATGCGATCGGACATTTCGAGCAGGTTGTGGCCCGCGACACCAGTCACGCCCAGCATGAAATCTGGCGCGAGATTGGCGCCACCTACATCGCTGCCGGCCAGTTTAGTGATGCGCGTGATGCCCTGGAACGCTTTCTCGATCGAAGACAAATGGATCCGGAAGGGCTTTACCTGATGGGTCGGGCGCACGCGGGGCTGGGTCATAATCGAGAGGCTGCTACTTCAATGCAGGCTTGCATTGAAGCCGTGAAGACTGCGCCGGCATACAAGTATCGTGCTGAGAAACGCTGGCTGAACGAGGCCCAACAATTCCTGAAAGGCAGTCGGCAGGAAGCAATCGGCAGTAAGCAGTGATTACTCAATAAAACTTTCGCGCCTTTGGTTTTTCTTTTCTTAGCGCCTTTGCGTGAAACTATTTTCTCGCCAGGACGCCAGGACTGAAATACGAAAGACACCAGGGACCTATACCCGCTAATTCCGCAATGGTTGATCAAATCAAACCCGCAATCCTGGCTCTCGAAGACGGCCGCGTATTTCGTGGCCGCTCGTGGGCTGCTGACGGCGAGACGTGTGGCGAAATGGTTTTCAACACGTCGATGACCGGCTATCAGGAAGTCCTGACCGACCCGTCCTACGCCGGACAGATCGTCTGCATGACCTATCCGTTGATTGGCAACTACGGAGTTAATGCCGCCGATGCCGAATCAGCGCGGCCCTGGGTCGAAGGGTTCGTGGTGCGCGAATCCAGTCGCATGGCCTCCAATTGGCGCGCCGAAGAGACACTCGAAGCTTATCTGAAACGCTGGCACATCGTGGCGATCGAAGGCATCGACACGCGCGCCCTGGTGCGGCACATTCGCGATAAGGGCGCAATGCGCGCCTGCCTTTCCACCGTCGACGCGAACGAAGCAAGTGTGATCGAGAAAGCGCGCAACTCACCCGCGATGGAAAATCGCGAGTTGGCCAGCCTTGTTACTACCAAGGAGACCTATCAGGTTCCGGCGCAAGGCGAGGAACGATTTCACGTGGTTTGCTATGACTATGGCGTGAAGAAGAATTCGTTGCGCGAGCTGGCGCGCGCCGGCTGCCGCATTACCGTAGTTCCCTCTGCCACACCGGCGGCGGAAGTTCTGGCGTTGAAGCCTGACGGCATCTTCCTTTCAAACGGGCCGGGCGATCCGGCGTCGATGACAAAGGAAGTTGAAGAGGTGCGGCGCATCGCGCAATCCGGTACCCCAACGTTTGGCATTTGTTTCGGACACCAACTGCTGGGCCGGGCGCTGGGCGGAAAGACTTTCAAATTGGTTTTTGGACATCGAGGCGGTAACCAGCCGGTGAAGGACTTAACCGGCGGCGGCGTCGAGATCACTTCGCACAATCACGGCTTCGCGGTGTTGGCCAATAGCCTTCCTGCCGAGGTGGAAGTCACGCACATCAACCTCAATGACCAGTGCGTCGAAGGCATGCGCCATAAAGAGCTGCCTATTATCTCAGTCCAGTACCATCCCGAAGCCGCACCGGGCCCTCATGATGCGGAACATCACTTCCAAAGGTTCATCGAGTTGATGGAGCGCCGGGTCTTCGGGGCCTTGGCCTAGTCTTCCACAGGCATTTGCAGCTCGCCCGTTGTCAGGTCAGGGCGTGCGCGGGCCATCTGCTGCGGAGTTGTGGTGGGACCCAGTTCATCGTTAGATGATTTGAGAGTTTCAGCAACGCCCATAGGGGTCGCGCTAGCGGTTTGTTCTGCCGGCTGCAAAAGATCG
Source organism: Pyrinomonadaceae bacterium (assembly GCA_040003545.1). Taxonomy (GTDB): domain Bacteria; phylum Acidobacteriota; class Blastocatellia; order Pyrinomonadales; family Pyrinomonadaceae; genus DASXRU01. Next base: position 2,503 of record JBDUCF010000036.1, read on the forward strand.
GCAACCAGGCCTTCGCTGCCGCGGTGCTCCAGCCAGTGACGGTAGCTTACGGTCAGTAACGCAATCACAGGAATCGCCAGAAAGATCCCGGCCACGCCGGCAAGCTCTGCTCCGCAAAGGATCGACAGAATCACGGCCATCGGATGCAGATGAATACCCTGGCCGATGAGTCGCGGATAGATCACGTAGTCCTGAGTAATGCGCAGCACGCCGAGAAAAAGAATTACTACCAGCGCGGTACCAAAACCGGCATGCACCATCGCCAACGTCACTGCGATCAGCGCTATTAACAAAGGGCCCACCAGCGGCACAAATTCAAACACACCAGCCAGCACTCCCAGCACCAGCGCGTTGGGCAATCCCAGCACCGCAAACCCAATTCCGCAGATCAGACCTACCAGCATCGAGGCCGTCAGTTGCGCGCGAACATAGGCCGCGAGGGTGCTGTTTATGTCCTGGAAAAACTCATCCCCACGCCAGCGCCAGCGGCCCCGGGGCAACATCTGCAATGCCGAGCGGCGAAAACTCTCCGCATCTTTCAAAAGAAAAAAACTAAAAATTGGAATCAGAATTAACCAGGGTACGAAAGCCAGCATCCATCCCACTACGCTGGTGGCTACCACACTTACAAACTCACCGATCCTTTCGGCAATCTTCGGAACGTTGCTGTTGATAGCATCGATAAAATTCTGCGGCACGTTATGCTGCCGGAGATACTCGTTCAAATGCTCGATGCTGCTCCCCACCGTTTTCGAATAGGCTTTGGCCTGCTCGGCGAACGCAGGAAATTGAGAACCCAGCCGCGGTACCAGGAAATAGATAGCCAGGCCAACCGAAGAAAAGATGACTAGGTAAACAATGCCGATTGCTACGCCCCGAGGCAGCAAACGCTCGCGCCCGCCGATGCGAATCGGCCGGTGCACAAATTCAACGAGGGGGGCAACCAGGTAGGCAAAGAAAATGGAGAGAACAACCAGCAGTATTACGGCGGTTAACTTATAGACGATCCATAGCGTGGCCCCCAGCGCCAGGACTATTAGCATCACTCGAAGCACGACACGCGTTTGTGTCCATGCCGGTAGCGCAGCCAGCGTGGCCGCATCTTGAACCTCTTTTAGATTTCGCTTGGCGTTCAATGCGGAGCCTTTCTATGTAAACGCCTGATCAAGTCCGTGACATCCTGCTGTTCTATGGTTGACAACTTCTGAAACTCGACGCCAAACGTGTCCTCTGTCCCGTGATGAACCACTTCACCACGCAGAGATAAGGCATCTTCGTCGTCGATCAGCAGGAGGCCGAGCCGATCTCCGACGTGAACGTTCGGGCACGCCGGGAGATTGCGCACGCGCAAGCCGCCGATGCTGATGTCGCCGGGCTCTCCCAGCCCGATGGATTCTCCATGGCTTTCGTCTTCAACGGCCAGGGTCAATCGCGCCGCTACGGAAAAACGCGGATACTTGCGCCGTTCGTGAAAGGATGAAGGAGTTGGGGATGTATCGAGCATGCGTCGAATCTCCTTTTCAAGGGTGGTTAATGGGCTAGATCGTCTTCTTCGTCTTCGTCGTCCTCTTCCGCTTCAGTAGCTCGAGCAGCAAGTTGGGGGGCTGCGGGTTCCCAGACCAGCCCGCGCCATTCGTCGGTAGCGTCAAGCAACTGCAATGCGGCGAGTGGGTGGCCCGGATTGCGTTCGATGCGCAAAACCTCGGCCACGACCTGGAGCTTTTCAGCCCCTCCACCCAGTACCAGCAATCGCACCCGACTGCCGACATCAGGAAGCCCGCGCGGCAAATGTACCAGCGCTCCTTCGGGACCAATGTTCTCGGTTTCACCCTCGGCGATTATGTGGGCGCCGTCTTTAGTGTCCCACTCAGCCCGGATTTCTACCGCAGCCATATAGCGCGGTCCGGATCGAGTGTCCGTAGAGGTACTGCGGGGCATAATTTCGTTCTCCTGGTTTAGACAGCCATTAAGGTCAACGGCGTATGATATACGGAAAAGACCAATTCGCAGAGAAATTTTGGGGAATTAACTTTGGAGCGCCCCGGCAGAGCGAACCGGGGTCCCATCGGACATAAAGCGCCGTCGCCGCTACGACCAGCCGGGCAGCCCGGCTGAAAACTTCAGTTTGTCGTCTCTAACGCAAGCGTGACGGTAGCGAGAAACGGCTACAAACTAAAGTTTGTCGGACATCGATATCCAAAGCGGTGTCTCCCGACACGTCGGGATTGCCACCGCGCTCCACATAGAATTTCTATTCCTCTTCGGCTCGCAACTTTTCCAGGACCGAAAAATCTTCCAGGGTGGTGGTATCGCCGGCAACGCTGCCGCTGGTGGCCAGCTCGCGCAAGAGGCGGCGCATGATTTTGCCCGATCTGGTCTTTGGCAGCATGTCGCTGAAACGAATCTCGTCAGGACGGGCCAGAGCGCCAATCTCTTTTGCCACGTGTCGACGCAACTCCTCCTTGAGTTCGTTGGAGGTGGCTCGTCCGCCTTCTACGGTTACGAACGCAACGATCGCAGAGCCCTTCAAGTCGTCCGGCCGAGCGACGACCGCGGCTTCGGCAACGGCTTCGTGCGAAACCAGCGCGCTTTCGATCTCCGCCGTGCCCAGGCGATGGCCGCTGACATTAATCACATCGTCAATGCGGCCCATGATCCAGAAGTAACCATCCGCGTCACGCCGCGCCCCATCGCCGGCAAAATAGATCCCCTCCATCTGGGACCAGTACTGTTCGCGATAGCGCTCGTCGTCGCCCCAGATAGTTCGCAGCATAGAAGGCCAGGGCCGCTTGATTACCAGGTAGCCGCCTTCATTTGCGCCGACGGGCTTTCCTTCACGAGTCATCACGTCGGCATCAATACCGGGAAAAGGTTTGGTGGCAGAACCGGGCTTGGTGGGCGTGGCCCCCGGCAAAGGCGTGATCATGATCGCACCCGTTTCTGTTTGCCACCACGTATCAACTATTGGACAAACTCCCCGCCCAATGATTTTGTGATACCACATCCACGCCTCCGGATTGATTGGTTCGCCCACCGTGCCGAGCAAACGCAGGCTGGAAAGATCATGCTTCAGCGGCCATTGCTCGCCCCACTTAATGAAGGCGCGAATAGCAGTTGGCGCGGTGTAGAGGATATTGACGCGATGGCGTTCGATGATTTCCCAGAAGCGATCGGGCTCCGGATGGTTCGGCGCGCCTTCGTACATGAAGGAGGTGGCGCCATTTGAAAGTGGTCCATAAACGACATAGCTATGGCCAGTCACCCAGCCAATGTCCGCAGTGCACCAGTACGTATCCTCGTCTTTGAGATCGAAGATCCATTTCGTCGTCAGATGTGACTGCAATAAATAACCCGCCGTCGTGTGCAGAATTCCTTTGGGTTTCCCGGTCGTTCCCGAGGTGTACAGAATGAACAATGGATGCTCGCTGTCGAGTTCTGCAGCCGCGCAGGGAATGTCCACCGTCTTCATCAGCTCGTGCCACCAGTGGTCGCGCCCGGTTTCCATTTTAATTTTTGAGCCGGTGCGCTGCACGACGACGCAGGCTTTGACTGAAGGTGTTTCCTTCAGCGCTTCGTCAACCGCGGGCTTAAGCTTCACTTCATTCCCGCGACGCCAGCCGCCATCTGCCGTAACCACTACTTTGCAACTGGCATCGTTGATGCGATCGATAAGGGCGGTGCTGGAGAACCCGCCGAAGATGACCGAGTGGGTCGCGCCGATGCGGGCGCAGGCCAGCATTGCTATCGCCAACTCAGGAATCAGCGGCATGTAAAGGGCCACCCGATCGCCGGTCTCGACGCCAAGCTGCTTCAGCACATTCGCGAAGCGGCAGACTTCCGTATGTAGTTGCTGGTAGGTAAGCGTGCGTTGATCGCCTGGTTCGCCCTCCCAAACAATCGCCGCTTTGTTGCGCCGCCAGGTCTGCAAATGACGATCGAGACAGTTATAAGAGATATTGATCTTGCCGCCGGCGAACCATTCAGCATGTGGTGGGTTCCAGGTCAAAACAGTTTCCCAACGCCTGAACCAGTGCAGCTCTTCAGCCATACGCGCCCAGAAGCCTTCCGGATCGGTGGTGGCTTCGCCGCGCAGTCGCTCCAACTCTGCCATCGAGCCCACGTGGGCCCTTGCCGCAAAATCTTCGGGCGGCGGAAAGACCCGCGCTTCGTGCATCACGGATTCAATATTCGTGGTTGCCATCTTCGTGATTGTTCCCTTGCGAGCCGGTATGTAATTTCAGCGGTGGTTTATCACATTAGTGCCGGGCGCGACAACGAGACCTCCAGAGTAGTAGTGGGTAACGCAGACAATAAAAAGCAACAACCCGAAGCTTGTGGCTTCGGGCTGTTGCCTGGTTCAGCTTGCAGGGAGTTCCCTTACGCGCTGCTCGCTGAAAACTGCTGCTGTTACCAGCTCGTTCGTAGGGAACAGTAGAACTACTTTCGCGACGTCAGGGCGATCGACTCGTTCCGTGGGGCGATACCCGCGAGCCTCTCAACCATACCGCGCTCGGCATGCGATTTGGGAGCTTCGAGTCCTTCACTGTCACCAGTGGTCCAGACCTGGGCAAAGAAGTACTGATTGCCGTAGCGATGGAACACGAGCTTCGCGCTTTCCTGCGTCTTACCGGATACTGATCTCATCTGCACCATCGCACTGGTGCTGCCATCTTTGCTTCTGAGCTGCAGAACTGCGCGATCGGAAGCAGGATTGATCTGTCGAACGGTGTAGTCGCCGGCAGGCATCGACTTGTTGCCTACGCTGAACTCAAACGGGATGTTTGCGATCAACTGGCGGCTGGCGCTGGTCTGCGCTTTGGCGGACGACATGGCCATAAAGCCTGCCAGGATCATCATGCAGGTCATTGTGTAAAGTTGCTTTTTCATGGTGTTCTCCTTCATTCATTTCGATACGCTGGGGCTGAAGCCAAGTCCATGCGGTTGTTAGTGGGGAGGCCCAAATCTGTCGGCCTTCGCTTCGTCCCCAAACTGTCTTCATTAACTAACGCGCAGGTTTCGCCGAAATTCCCTCACGGCGGCAAAAGTTCCTGGGGTAGAATCTCGGCTCGTTGGCCGCGCAGCTCCGGAAAGCAAACTAACCATCCGCCTCTAAACGAACAAATTGGGGAAGAACTCCAATGCAACCGCCTGAAGGCATAAGCCAGCTATTGGTCAAATGGAGTGACGGCGATGAAGCCGCGCTTGAAGACCTGATGCCATTGGTTTACAACGAGCTAAGACGGCTGGCTAACAGTTACCTGCGCAGGGAACGGCCGGGGCATACCCTCCAGCCCACGGCCCTGGTTAACGAGGCTTATCTCAAACTTGTCGATCAAAAGAACACCCGGTGGCAGAACCGGGCCCAGTTCTATGGCATCGCCGCCCAGTTGATGCGAAGAATCCTGGTTGACCATGCGCGTCTGAGGCATGCTGAGAAGCGCGGTGGCGCCGAGCAACAAAGGCTTTCCATAACCAGCGCCGGCGACCTGGCCATCAAACCAGATCTAGACGTGCTGGCACTCCATGAGGCGCTGGAAGAACTTGCCACCATCGACCCGCAACAGAGCCGGATCGTCGAATTGAAGTTTTTCGGCGGCCTCTCGATCGAAGAGACCGCCGAAGTCATGAAACTTGGCCACGCTACGGTTGAGCGTGATTGGAAGATGGCGCGGGCCTGGCTGCGGAGGAAGCTGGAGTAGAGACTCTTTATTGAGGGACGAGGTGCGCTGACTTCGCGTTGATAGATAGGAGTCCGACAAACTTCAGTTTGTCGTTGCGATGCGTAACTGCATCCCCGATGAAGTTGACGTTGGCAATGACAAGCTAAAGCTTATCAGACAATTGCAAACTAACAGTTCGCGCTACACTATGACTCCTGAACGCTGGCAAGATGTTAAAGATATCTTTCACTCGGCGTTGGAGATCGATCCGGCGCAGCGCGAGGCCTTCTTGGATAAGGCTTGCGCCGGCCATGATTCACTCCGCCGCGAAGTTGAATTACTTATCCAATCGCATGAACAGCCAGGCAGCTTCCTGGAAACGGCCGCGATAGAAAACGAAGCCGCGGCCCGAATCCTCGTGAACGACAATCCGAAACTTTCCGCCGGGCAGCGCATCGGCCATTACGAAATCGTCACGCTGCTGGGCGAAGGCGGCATGGGCGAAGTCTATCTTGCCGAAGATACAAAGCTCGGCCGCAAAGTGGCGCTCAAATTCCTTCCGTCCTATTTCACCAAAGACGAAGAGCGCCTGCGACGCTTTGCGCAGGAAGCGCGCGCCGCGTCAGCGTTGAACCAGCCAAACATTCTTACCATTCACGAGATCGGTGAAGCTGACGGCCACCGGTTCATCGCCACTGAATTCATCGACGGCGAGACTCTGCGGCAGCGACTTGCAAGTGGCCCACTGAAGCTTGGCGAAGCGCTCAACATCGCCGAGCAAGTTGCTTCCGCTCTTGCCACGGCGCACGCGGAGGGAATAATCCATCGCGACATCAAACCGGAAAACATCATGCTGCGCCGCGATGCGCTGGTGAAAGTGCTCGACTTCGGCCTCGCAAAACTTACTGAGCAAAAACAGAGCGGGCCCGAAGATGCAACGCGCGAGCTCGTCCAAACAAGCGTGGGAGCGGTGATGGGCACGGTCGGTTACATGTCACCGGAACAAGCGCGCGGCCTCGCGGTCGATGCCCGCACGGACATCTGGAGCCTCGGCGTCGTGCTCTATGAGATGCTCGCCGGTAGTGCTCCATTTGCTGGCGAGACAAGCAGTGACGTGCTGGTCGAAATTCTCGAGCGCGAGCCGAAGTCCCTGGAAAGTTTCTCAACGGGGACGCCTGAGTCTCTCGATTGGATTGTGACCAAAGCGTTGACCAAGAACCGTGACGATCGCTACCAAACTGCCCGCGAACTGCTGGCTGATATCAAGCGACTGGCGCACCGACTTAGTTTCGCCAGTGAAATGGAACGCAGCATTGCTCCCGAGTTTCCTGGGAAACGGGTAGGGACGCACGACAGAGGGACTAATGCGGATGCAACTTCCGTGGCTGAGCGTTCAGGACGATCGAATAGGGGAATGCGATGGACTCGCTTGTTGCTGTTTGCCGTAGCGATAGCGCTCGCCGCCGGTTTAATCCTATGGAGAGGCAGCGCCTCGTGGTTCAAACGGGCGTCCCCGGCAGGTCCACCTGTAGTCGTGTTAATGGACTCTCCTGTGCCGGAAAGAGTCTATGATCCTGAAACGCGAAAGAAAGGCGGCACGAATGCCGATGACATCACGGACATATTGAGAGATCTGCCGATCATCATCGAGAAAGAAAACACCAGCTCGCTTTGGCACCGGGAAGATCAGGTGTTGCGACAGCATCCAAACCTGATCGTCCTTCACCGTTCCTGTTTTGCTGACGCAGACGTCGGTTTTGATCCACAGTCGAACGCCATGCAGACCGCCGACAGCAAGATCGGCGGCTTCCTCGGTTACATCAGCCTTGGAAATCCGGTAACGAAGTTTCTGGTTTACACCCGGAGATCCGATGACCAGACCGCGTGGGCTTCAGATTTGGAAAAGCGCTTCCCGCACCTCAAAGGGAGAGTCTTCACGATGACAATACCGGGGGGATCGGAACACGCCAGCTTCCGCGATCCGGAAACCATGAAAATGCTTAAAGCGAAAGTGCAATCGATATTAGGGTTGCGATAATACGGTGACAGCGACAAGCGTTTGGAGTGCGCTGACTTGTCAGCGCTTTTGGTAGCGCCTTTTCAAGGAATGCAGCGTCAAAATCCGCAGACCAAAGCGGCGACAAGTCGCCACACTCCAAATGATTAGTTTCGCTGCATCAACTGCGCCGGCAGTTGCTTGTCAACTTTAGGTCGCGTCGGGCGGGTCGCAACTTCCCACAGCGTCATGTAAACAGTGCGCGCCACCCGCTCCATTTTCTGATAATCGATCTTGTCCGCGGAATCGCCCGGCCGGTGATAGTCTTCGTGCACCCCGTCAAAGAAGAAGACGATGGGAATTCCTTTGCGGGCGTAGTTGTAGTGATCGCTGCGAAAGAAAAAGCGGTTGGGATCGTTAGGGTCGTCGTAGCGATAATCGTAAGTGACATTCAGATACGACTTGTTCACGGCATCGGTTAGTTCACCCAGCTCCGTACTCATCATCTTCGAGCCGATCACGTAGATCTCGTTCGGTCCCGACAGTTCCTTATTGCGCGGGTTCGTATCACCATCTTTCCTGCTGCGGCCAATCATGTCGATGTTTATCTGCGTGACGATACGGTCCAGCGCAATCGTCGGGTTCTCCGTGAAATAGCGCGAGCCCCATAAGCCTTTCTCTTCACCGGCGTGCCACACAAAAAGCACAGAGCGTTTCGGACGCGCCTTTGCATGGGTCAGCGCCTCAGCCATTGCCAGTAGCGCGGTCGTGCCTGAGCCGTCATCATCCGCGCCGTTATTGATCGAGTCGCCATTCACCGGTGTGGTGGCAATGCCTATGTGATCGTAATGAGCGCCCAGCGCCACGTACTCGTTCTTGAGTACCGGATCGCTGCCCTCCCATACGGCTACGACATTTTGCGTTTGGATCTTGTCTGATTTTGTAGCGACCGTGAAGCTGACCTTCTTCCCGGCACTGAGTTCAAACGGCTCGACGGCATCTCCGGCGATGCCACGGTTCATTAAGGCATTTGCTTCATACTTTTCACCCTGAAATAAGGCGGTCGCCATTTTCGCTGATAGCCAGATCGCGGGTATCGACGTACTGGCCGGCGTCTGGAACTTGTCGACCACAGTATTGCCGCGGCTGCTGGCGCGCTGGCGAGAACGATCCCAATTGAGCAGCATTGAAAAATCGGGAATGGCCAGGACGCCCTTAGCGCCGTGGCGCTGGGCATAAAGCAGCGGGTTGGCCCAATCCTCGCCGCGCGTTCCGGTTAGATCGCTCTGATTGACACCTTTGGGCAGGCCTTCGCCAAAGACCACCACGATCTTGTCTTTGACGTCCACGCCCTGATAGGCATCAAGGTTCTTTGATTTGATCATCCAGCCGTGCCCCACGTATACCAGCGGCCCGATGATCGTGGCGCTGACCGCGTTGGGCAGAAAGTCATCGCCCAAATTGAACCGCTGCCCGTTGATTTCCGCATGCGAGGCGGCACTGTCGAGTTGGTTGCGTGAGAGGGCGATGCGTTGGAAATAGCCGTCATCGCCAGCAGGTTTGAATCCCCAGCGCGAAAGATTCATGGCGATGAACTTCGCGGTGGTGTCCAGCCCGCGCGAAGGCGTGTCCCGCCCTTCCATCTCATCCGAAGCAATGAACGAGAGATAGTCTTTCAATTGCGCCGCATTGATAAAGTCTGCGCCGCGCGCAACTGCCGGCGAGGCAGAAGTTGTGGACTTTGCTTTGGGGGCCCTGCGCTGAGCAAATGTTGTCGGCAGCGCGAAGGACAGAGCCAGAAGGAGAATCAGTGAATAAAGTTTTAATTTGCGCATATGTTTCTTTTTGAAACGTGACGAACGTAATGCTTAACCGCAAAACGTGCGCGGCTGTGCCGCCTGATGTGCGGAAAGGCTATGCCTTTCCGAAATTGCCTTCCCATCTGGGTGGGGCTGCGCCCCGAGTTCAGGGGCGTAGCCCTACTCAGATAGCAACCCAATTCGGTGGGGCAGAGCCACCACCGCACATCAGACGGCCGAGCCGTGAAAAATCTAGTCAATGCTCCAAATGCATTCATTAATACCGCCAGGGATCTCACTCAACCTGTTCGAGCAAAAGAACATCACGCGTGCTGCACGGCTTGAACAAGCCTCGTCAGCGATTCCTTCGCATCGCCGTAGAGCATACCTGTTACATCTTTGAAGAAGAGCGGATTTTCCAGCCCCGAAAAACCCTTTCCCTGTCCGCGTTTCAATACCACAACGGATTTCGCGCGGTCCACTTCCAGAATCGGCATGCCGGCAATGGGGCTGGCGGGATTATCACGCGCATCGGGGTTCACTACGTCGTTGGCGCCGATAACAACCGCCACATCTGTCGCGGGAAACTCCGGATTGATTTGCTCGAGCTCGTAGAGCGATGAATAAGGAACGTTCGCTTCAGCGAGCAGCACGTTCATATGACCCGGCATGCGCCCGGCAACCGGATGAATGCCATATTTAACCGAGACACCGCGTTTTTCCAGTGTGTCCGCCAACTCGCGGACGATATGTTGCGCCTGGGCCGTGGCCATGCCGTAACCGGGAACGAATACGACTTGCTTTGCATACGCCAGTTGGACCGCGACGTCTTCAAGGTTGATCTCGCGCATCGTTCCCTGTTGGCCCTCACCTACCGAAGCAGTCGCCGCACTGCCAAACGCGCCGAACAGCACGTTTGTGATCGAGCGATTCATCGCGCGGCACATCAGGATGGAAAGTATGAAGCCGGAGAATCCATCCAAAGTGCCGGCAATGATCAGCACGTTATTCGACAAGACAAAGCCCGTCGCTGCCGATGCAAGTCCGGCGTATGAGTTCAAAAGCGACATCACCACCGGCATGTCCGCGGCCCCGATTGGCATAACCAGCAGCAGGCCGAAGACAAACGCGAGGCCGACCATGACGAAGAAGAGGGGAACCGATCCGGGAAAGACGATCAGATAAATAAATATGCCGATGATGGTCGCTAGCAGCGCCATGTTGAAGATGTTCTGTCCCTTGTAAGTTACCGGCGTGCCGCGAACCAGGCCCTGCAATTTGGCAAAGGCCAGCAGACTGCCCGTCGTGGTAAGCGCGCCCAGCATCACTTCGAAACCAAGTGCGCCCATCGTGATTCGGTCGAGGTGTCCGCCAAATCCGTAGTGTCGGTAGTACTCCGAGATGCCAACCAGCGCGGCTGCGAACGCGCCGAATGCGTGCGACAGCGCGGTCCGTTGCGGCATAGCAGTCATCGGGACCCAGAGGCCCATGGCTAAACCGACGAGCGAACCGACCACCAAGCCTATGATGATCCAGGTATAGGTGATGATCTCGAAGTGCATCAGCGTGCCGATGATGGCCATCAGCATGCCGAATTCGGCCAGATGCATCCCGCGCTTCGCAGTCTCGGGATGGCTCAGGCCTTTCAATCCCAGGATGAAAAGGATTGAAGCGAGCAGATAGCTGAACTCGATGAAGTAGGTTTGCCAGTGCATCTTTATTGGATCCGCAGATTACACAGATTTCGCAGATAAGATTTATTAGCTAAGTAGCTATTCGTCTGCCCCAAAGCCGTGAATTCGTATTTGCCCCATGTCGGTTCTTAGCTGATTTGCGGTCTTATCGGTGTAATCTGCGTAATCTGTGGATCACTTCTTCCGCTTGAACATGCGCAGCATCCGGTCCGTGATCACAAAACCACCGACAACATTTGTGGTCGAGCAAACTACCGCCGTGAAACCCAGTATTGTGCTGATGGTGTTGTAGTGCGCGCCGGCAGTGACGATCGAGCCCACTAACGAGATACCCGATATGGCGTTCGTCGCCGACATCAGAGGGGTATGCAGCAGTGGCGGCACGCGCGATATCACCTGATAGCCAAGAAATGCTGCCAGCGCGAAAACGTAGAGC
>JBDUCF010000288.1:0-4136 GCA_040003545.1 Pyrinomonadaceae bacterium
GAGACGACTCTACATTTCTTGGTGGGTTAGCCGGATAGATTTGTCATTTTTCATTGAAAGACAGCAAGTGGCACTGAACTGTCCGGGAAAAACTCTAACCTCAGCGACCAATGGAAAATGAGAAATGAAAAATGTCATATGGAAAATCTGTTCTTACTACCTGACAACTAACAACTGAGCACTAACCAACTGACCACCAACAACTGACAACTAACCCTGCCTTATATGACAGCCCGAATAGAATCAGCATCTGTCCCAGCCGCCCGCGCAATCACGCGGGCTGAATCGCTGGCCCATCTCGAAAGATTTCGCGCCCCGTTCTCGTTGCGCTGTGGCGCTTTGCTTATCGACTACATAATCATCATTTGCATTGTCACCTTGAGCACGCTGATAGCACGTTTGATGGGCGGTGGCGCACGTTCTGCGGGTGGCACGGCGGAAACGCTGGGCATCGTCAGCGCCTTGGTAGTGGCCATCCTTAATTTCGTTTTTCTGGCGGCGGTCTGGGGCCAGACATTGGGTAAGTGGGCCACCGGCATTCGCATCGAGCGCGTTGACGGCCGTGAACTTAGTTTCGGCAGCGCCCTTCTGCGCCACTTCGTGGGATACCCGCTTTCTCTCCTTACTCTCGGAATTGGCTTTCTGATCGCCGGACTGAACTCTGAAGGCCGAACGCTGCATGACTTTATCGCCGGCACAGTAGTAGTCCGCGAAAGCGCCCGCCGCACCGTATCGCGAGCTCGCCGATCTACTTCCTAACAAGATTAAATGGCTTTTACCTGTCCCAGCTGTAATGCTCCCAGCCCGTCAGAGGCCCGCTTCTGCCGGCTCTGTGGTACTCCGCTGAAAACTGCAGCCAGCGCGAGTGGACCGATTTCGCCACTGGCGCAAACCGTGCCTTTGACGGCTGAGCCACGTACTACTGACGGACTGCCGATGGACGATCCGCGCCGCCACGCGGACACGAGACGAGTCGGGAGTGCGGAAATCGACGCCATTCTTCAGCGCCAGCGTTTGGAGTCCGGACCAGTTGCCCCGCCTGATGGCGATGGGGGTTCATCCGGGTACCTGGGCGAACAATACGCTGCGCCGACCACGTCATCGCTCGTGTTGCCGGCGCCGGCAAAAACGAACCTGCCGAAGAAGAAGCGTTGGTGGCCCGTTGTTTTGCTCAGCGTCGTTTTGGTTGGACTCGCAGCCGGGCTGCTTATCTATTACCTCAGGCATCGCGAATCGAATGCCGGCGGGCCAGCCATTGTGACAATGGATCAAAGTCAGGCCGTGGCGCAGCACCTCGATGAGGCACAGGCCCTCCTCGCGTCGGGGAAAATCAACGAGGCCATTCAACGCTTGCGCTCAGTGGTTAACCTCGATCCTTCGAATGTAGAGGCCCATCGACTGCTGGCTGGCGCGCTGATGCGAAATGGATCGCGCCGTGAAGCAATCGACGAATACTTTATCGTCGCGCAAAAGGATCCGCAGGATCTGCCGACGCTGCACGCTCTTGCTTCGCTGCAATTCCGGGAGCAACTCTACGCTGACGCAGTTGACAGTTACCGGCGGCTGCAGAGTGCCATGGGTGAAGCCAGGCTAGCGCCGCAGGACCAGCTGGATTATGCGGACGCATTGCGAATCGCCGGCTTTACCGAAGACGCTCGTACGGAATATCAAAAACTAATTGCCAATGGCCCGCCCGATATTGCGGCGACGGCAAGAAAGAATCTGGCGCAACTGCCCCTGCAAACAGCTTCCAGTGTCCCAGCCAACGCCCGCCCATCTCCAAACGCTGGCAATGCGTCAACGGGATCGCCCACATTGCCTGTGACGGCAGTAACGCAAAAGCCAGGGACAACGACTGTCCCGCCGGGTGAGGTGAAGGTTGATCCGGATGCAGATTATTCGTTGGGTGTCAGGATCGTGGGCTCGCGCGATCCGAAAAACATTCCCCGTCCGGAGTTGCTGCATGCTCTGGAGGTATTGCAACGCGCCGCTCGGAATGGCCAGCACCGTTCCCAAGCGCGCGATCTGGCCGAGCGTCTGGGAAGGGAATTTGACCGCCGGCGCAGTCTTGGTGTTCAGTAAGGAGCGTGTATTGCGATCGATGCGGTCCCGGTGAGGTCAGTACCATCACGCGGTAGCGGGTGGGTTCTGGAAAGGAATTTGAATCCACCAAATTAATGACAAATGATATATGGAAAATCTGTTGGCTCTAGATTATAGAGTCAACTAGACAACGAGCGCGCCTTTGTCCCAGAATCTACACTCGCCACAACAATGCCTGAATTAATAGTAAAGTATCCCGACCGCCCCTCCGAGAATTTCCCGCTGGGACGTCTGCGCATCACCATCGGTCGCTCTGCCCGCAACGATCTGTGCATTCCGGATCCCTTTGCGTCGCGCGTTCACGCCGAGGTGCGCCGCGAAGGTGACGGCTATGTCCTGCAGGACCTGGGTTCGGCCAACGGCACCCTTTACAACGGCTCACCGGCTGAAGGCGCATTGCCTCTGACGGTTGGCGGGCGTATTCAGATTGGCGAGACGGAAATCATGTTTGACGACGGCACCTATCGTTCAGGTACCGGCGCCACGATGATTACGGACAACAGCGCCACCTCTTTGCCGGAAGCGACTATCGCCCTGACATCGTCTGACCGCACCACCTCGGGTCTCCTCGAAGCCATCGAAGGCGCGCGCACCAAGCCGGAAGAGGTTGCTGCTCAGCGGGCCTCAAGACATAGCGACCTGCTGGCCCTGATCAGCAAGGTGGGCATCACGCTTTTGGCGTCGGCCACACTCAATGAAACTTTGGAACAGGTAGTCGCGCTCGTCTTCGAAGCCGTGCCCGCGGATCGCTGCATGATCATGATGCGCGACAAGAATGGAACAGACTTGCAGGTAGCCGTGGCGCGGTTGCGCGACCGCGCCGGCGAGGTGGGGGAAATCCGCGTCAGCCGTTCGGTGATCGAGGAAGTCGTGGTGCGCGGCAAGTCAGTTCTGACCTCTGACGCGCAGGCTGATCCGCGCTTCATGAGCGGCACGGTTATGCTGCAAGGAGTGCGTTCGGTGCTGGCGGTGCCTCTCGGAGTCAGCGAAAAAATCTTCGGTATCATCTATGCCGACTCGCCGATGGCTGAAGGCAGATTCACCGAAGACCATCTGAAAGTCCTGACGACGCTTGCCTCCGTGGCCGCTATCCGGGTTGAGAATACTCGGCTGCTGGATGAACAATTACAGCGCGAACGCATGGAGCATGAGCTTCAGGTTGCCAGCGAGATTCAACAACGTTTCCAGCCGACGTCGGCGCCGCATGTGCCGGGGTACGAGCTGCAAGGCATCAGTTTTCCCTGCTACGAAATTGGCGGCGACTACTATGATTTCATTCAGCGAGAGAATGGACGTCTGATAGTTACGCTCGGCGACGTTTCCGGGAAGGGGACTGCCGCTGCGCTGTTGATGTCCTGCCTGCACGCAGCGGTGCATGCTCAAGCGGAGTCGCACAATACCCTGGTTCAGACGATCGGCTCTGTCAATCGTTATCTGGCTGAGAATATTCCCGCCAATCGTTTCATCACGCTCTTTTATGCTGAGCTGGAGCCAAAGACAGGGGCGCTTGCCTTCCTGAACGCCGGCCACAATCCGCCGTTGATCGTGCACTCTGCCGGCACCATGGAACAGTTAGCGGCGGGCGGACTGCCGCTGGGCATCATGCCGGATGCCGATTACCGCCAGGGCATGACCAAGTTGCTGTACGGCGATGTGCTGGTGATCTATTCCGACGGAGTCTCCGAGGCCCAGAGCCCGTCAGGGGAAGAGTTTGGGGCCACGCGACTCTACGACGTGGTATCGCGCAACCTCGACGCTTCAGCCGCTGGAATACGCGACCGCATCGAGTCAGCCCTGACCAAGTTTTCGCAGGGAACGCCCGCCGCCGACGATATCACGCTCGTAATCGTCAAGCGCCAGGCCGAAGGCGCTGCTATGGTGGTATCTGGCAGCGGGAATTAGCAGAGTTAGAAGAATAGATTTGTCATTTCTCATTTCTCATTTCTCATTCTTGGATTCAACTTTGAAGTGCGACAGAACACTTGTCGCTTCGCCCCGGAGGGGCGAGATGTTTATAGCCTGGCGGTCCTTTC
>JBDUCF010000289.1:0-4132 GCA_040003545.1 Pyrinomonadaceae bacterium
TTTCTCGAAAGACTGCCATGGTTCGTATCTCCTTGGGACGCTGGACAGACGGGAATGTCTGTTCTACTTTTTTTTTGAGAATGTCCACTTCAACGCCGGCGGTGTTACCAGCGTTGTCACAAATACCATGATGACGACGGCGCCGAATGTGACCGCGCTGACTACGGGTTCATTGACGCCAAGGGAATTCGGCAGCATCAACGTGGCGCCGATGCCGGCAACGATCAATCCAACTTCTCCCCGCGGGATCATTCCCAGGCCAATAGCCAGACGATTCAAGCCGCGTTCGGCCACAACCAGCGAGCAGATTTGTTTTCCCACTATGGCCGCGATAGTTAGAAAAATCGCGAAGCTCAATATTGCCGGGTTGGCAAAAGCGCGCAGATCGACTTTCATTCCCATCAGCACGAAGAAGATGGGAACGAAAATCATCGTCACTGGCGACAGCAACTCTTGCAAGTTCCGCTCGCCGCGTTCGAGGAAAGGTTTGAAGTGGACTTCTTCCAGCACCAGTCCGGCGGCGAACGCGCCCACGATCGGCGCTAGCCCAACTTTCGCAGCCATCCAGGAAAGCCAGAAACAGAAAGCAATGGCCATCGCCAGTAATACCCCACGCGTCTGCAAACGTCCCGCGCCCCGAAATACCGGTGGCGCCACGTAGTGCCCAATCGCAAATGCGGCACTGAAGAAGGCGAGTGCCTTGACTGCAATCCAGCCCAGCCCAGCCAGCGAGAATTGAACTCCTGTATTAGCCGCGCCGACTACTCCGACAACGACAGCCAGTATTAAGAGCCCGATAACATCGTCAATCACCGCCGCGCCCAGTATGATGCGTGCTTCGCGCGTCGAAAGTTTTCCCAGGTCCTTCAGTACTCGCGCGGTTATGCCGACACTCGTGGCGCACAAAACCGATCCGATGAAGATGTGCGCCAGCCTCGACTCAGAAGGAAGAAAGTAAGCCGATACTCCCCAGCCAAGAAAGAACGGTGCGATCACTCCGGCGACGGCGACCAGCAGCGATGACCAGCCAACTTCGCGCATCTCTGCCAGATTTGTTTCCAACCCGACTTCGAATAGCAGCAGGATGACACCAATCTGGGCCAGGGCGGCGATAAAGGCATCTGTCTTCAAGGGCTCCGCTCGAGCAAATCCAAGCAGCAAGAGATTACCCAGCACGATGCCGGCAATCAGTTCGCCCAGTACAGCCGGTTGATTGATCCTTTCAAACAGTTCGCCGCCCAGCTTGGCGACGATCAGGATCACCGCAATGCCAACCAGTAGCATCGGATCGAGCGAGTGGGTCCCGCCCTGGATCAGAGGCTCGGGCGATGCGGCCGGAGCTGCAATCAAAAGCTGCACTCCGCCAAACAGAGCGGCGCAGAAGCCAATCGACTTTGTTAACAAACCTGGTTTCATTTTCACACTGATTGCCGCCGATTATCGCACAGGTGCGGCCACCGAAAATAAATTGATTTCGATACAATGCTTCTGATACTCTCCGGCCGCATTGCAATCCCTCTTTTCGATAATCAGACCAGCCCGCGCTTAAGAGAAATCATGTGCACTGACAGAAGAGACTTCCTGCGCCTTTCCGCCAGCCTGGCCGGGGCCGTCGCGCTCGGCGGAACTGCCCACGCCGAAACCACAGCTGCGGAATTTTTTCAGCAGCGGGACATGCCAGAGCCGATCCGCAAGCTGCGCAACATGACCCTCGGGGTCGTGCCGATTTCCCTCGACGAACGCAAAGCGCGGATCGAGAAAGCGAGGCGCCTGATGCATGAGCATCGCCTCGAAGCCATTTATCTCGAACCCGGCTCGAGCATGTTCTATTACTCGGGCATGCGCTGGAGCACGAGCGAGCGAATGTTTGCCCTGGTGATTCCCGCGCGCGGCGAGGTCGCATGGATCTGTCCAAAGTTTGAAGAGGAAAGGGCCCGCGAACTTATCAGGATTGGCGACGATATCCGGACCTGGGAAGAAGACGAGAGTCCTTACAAGCGAGTGGCCGAAATATTTCGCGACCGCGCCATTCGTACCGGACGCATCGGCATAGAGGAACGCGTACGGTTTTTCCTCTTCGACGGCATTCGAAAGGAAGCGCCACAGTTGCAGTTCGCCAGCGCCACTCCCGTTACCGCAGGCGGCCGTATGTTCAAATCGCCTGCCGAGATTGCGCTGATGCAACGCGCGAACGACATTACAATCGTCGCGTACAAAGCTACGCGCGACAGCATGCGCGCCGGCATGACGCAGGATGAATTTGCCGACAATTGCGCGGCAGCGTTTCGGGCGCTGGGCGTCAATGGCGGAATCTTCGTCAGCTTTGGGAAGTACACTGCGTTTCCGCATGGCAGCAGCACGCCGCAAAGGTTGCAGGAAGGCGACGTGGTTTTGATGGATGGAGGCTGTAGTGTTGACGGCTACCAGTCCGACATTACGCGGACGTTCGTGTTCGGCAAGCCTACCCAACGCCAGCGCGACATCTGGAACCTCGAGCGTAAAGCCCAGGACGCCGGCTTCGCGGCGGCGAAAGTTGGCGCGCCCTGCGAAGTTGTCGATGCGGCGGCGCGCAGGGTAATTATTGACGCCGGCTTTGGTCCGGATTACAAAGTGCCCGGACTGCCTCATCGTACGGGCCACGGCATCGGTTTGGACGGACACGAATGGACCAACTTCGTGCGCGGCAATAAAACGCCCATTGAACCCGGCATGTGCTTCAGCGACGAACCCACGATCGTCATCTACGGCGAGTTCGGTATTCGCCTGGAGGACTGTCTCTACATCACCGAAAGCGGGCCAAGATTTTTCACCCGGCGGAGTGCTTCGATCGACCAGCCGTTTGGGTAACTTCCTCCGCGCGATTCAACGCGGAACGAACTTCCAGCACTTCGTTAGTATCTCAGCGCCATACCAGTCGCTCAGCCACAGGACTTGTTCAATACTGGTGCTCGAACTTATTGAACTCTTCTTCGAGCTTCCATTGAAGCTTTGCTTTCTCGCTGCTGGCCAGATATTGCCGGCAAGCGTTCGACATGAGTTTCATCAAAGCGATGTCTTGCGTGCACTGGCCGACCGGAACAAACTTGCGACCATCGCTCCACAAACTTGCGCCTGCGATGAACGCATACTGAAGACTGTTGCGCGACATCCTCTTGAGTTGAAGGTATCCGAGTCCCTGATCCTCGGCGGCTTTTAAGAACTCCCGCGAGATTTCCGAACGTGAGACGCCTTCGTCGTCGGTAGCGATCGCCGCCGGCACACCATACTCCAGGTAGGTAACGAGCGGGTGCTGCCGCCCGCTGATTCCGAGAATCGAATCGTTGCTGGACAGACAGATTTCGATCATTACGTTGCGCCGGGCCATTTCACGTAACAGTTCATAAGATTCATCCTCATGCATGATGTCCACCCCGTGGCCGATCCGCTCCGCACCGGCGACCATAACTGACTCGCGGATATGGAACGTTAATCCCTCAGGCGGCACCAGGCCCGGCGCAAGCTCCCCGGCGTGCAAGGCAAGGTGCGCCCGCGGATAAATCGGACGCAAGAATCTCAGCATCTGCATGTGCAGCGAAAAGTTCTGCATCGAGGCAAGACCATCCTCAGCTTGCACCAAATTCAAAGCCACGACTTTTGAATTGGGATCATTGGCCAACGTGAACCCCGTCACCATCTGCGCAAAAACTCCGCCTGGCGATGCGCCGCGCGACACTTGTGAAATGTAGCGAATCGTTACCGCGCAGCCGGGTCCGGCCTGGGGTGTGCCGCATTTCAAGAGGCGATCTTTCTCGGCTTCGGCATCTCGTAAATTCTTAACCGCGGTCATGGCTGCATCGGCGATGCCATTGCTCTTGAGCTTGCTCAGCGTGCTTTCGAAATTTCCGTCCCAACCAACTTTCTGGCCAAGCTGGGCCGATGCCACGCCATCCGGAGTCAGCATCAACTCCAAATAGAGGACATGGCCGCGGGCTGCCCGCGACACCGCCTCGGCCAGCATCCTGCCGGTTTGATTCCAGGTAGCTACGCCAAACTTGGCGAACGAATCAAAGAAGTGATCATGCCCGCTCTGCCCCGAGAGTTGCCAGTTGCGCATCGACCACGCATCGACCATCTGCCGGTAGAACCCTGGAGT
>JBDUCF010000290.1:0-4120 GCA_040003545.1 Pyrinomonadaceae bacterium
TGGCGATGCGGATCTCGCAGGATACAATTCAAACAAGTTTGACATACCGATGCTGATGGAGGAATCTCATGGCAAACACAGAAGAAGAGAAACAGTGCAAGAACCCGTCATGCTCTTGCCCCCCGCAACCGGACGGCAAGTACTGCAGCGCGTCGTGTGAAGGCACCGGCAAATTGATCGAGCTGGACTGTGACTGCGGTCATCCGGAGTGCAGCGGAAACTTCTAGGAAACCCCAAAAAAAAGGAGCGGCAAATTGCCTCTCCGAAATTACGTTCATCGCGTGTTTTGAGTCCCGCTCTACCAGGCCCCTAACCGGACTGTTGATGCTTGATGATAACGCTGGCCAGCCGGGCGGCCATTTGCGGATCGATCTGCTTCAGCTTTTCCTGCTGCTCTAAAGCCTTTTGCTGATCGCCAAGGATCAAATAACTAATCGCCAGATTGAAGTAGTAGGATCCATCCCGCGGATTCAATGCGATCGCTTTCTGGTGAAAGGCTATGGCCTCTCTGGCCCGTCCTGATTTCGAGAGGCTAACTGCCAGACCGTCGTAAGCCAGTGAGTATTCGGGTTTATCGCGGATCAAATGACGGTAAACGAACTCCGCATACTTCAGCTGGCCCAGCCGATCGTAGGTGACACCCATGTTGTACCGGGCTTTTGACAATCCCGGATCGATGGCCGCTGCTTTTGTAAAAGCTTCGAGAGCGCGCGGGTACTGATGCAATTCACCCAGTGATTCGCCAAGGTTGTTATAGGCATCGGCCAACCCGGGATCAAGCGCCACCGCTCTTTGAAAAGCGGCCACAGCCAGATCGAATTTCCTCAGCTGCATATTTGCATTGCCGATCTGCAACTGAGCGCCGGCCGCGGTTTTTGGCGATTGGGTTGATAGCAGGACGATTTGGTTGTAGAAGCGTATCGCGTCTTCGTAGTGACCCTGCTGAAAAGCCACCTGCGCGGTGCGCGACAGTCTTTGCACCTCGTTTGCGGGATCACCCGTACGTTGAGCGAAGGCCGCCGAACTCATGAGTGCTGCCAATAGCACGGTATGAACTGTTGATCGCCAATCTCTTGAGAAGCTCACTTTTCGTATCTCCGGTTAGTCCTTAATTAAGAAATTCTCCCCGAAAAACTCATGCTTGCTGAGATGAGGGAAGACTCTAAAGAGACTAAACACATAATCGGTGGGAAATCGGGAATTGGGGCTAATTGCTATTATTCATGATAGTATCAGCTCTCTTTTTCAAACTAACCTTAGCAGGGAGGGTGGGTCCGCCATGCGGAAAACCTTTTTGTTGTTTGTGATCGCACTGGTTTGCGCTCCCGTGAGTTTTGCGCAAACCCGCGATTACTCTTTCTACGAATTCTACGTGGGGTACGCGCATGAGCGGGCCGACAACGGCGCCGACCGGGCGGACCTTAATGCCGCCAGGGTAATCAATGGCGCCAGGGCGGACTTTGTATCACAGAGAACTGGATACAACGGCTTCAATGTTGAGTTCAACCAGAATGTCACCCGTCACATAGGCATCGTCACAAACCTGAGCGGCACCTATGACCGCGTGAACTACGTTGATCGGCTGGTGGGCCGGACTGTTAGCGCGCACCTGTCGCGCTACGATCTGCTGGCAGGACCGCGGTACAACTGGCGCTATTCAAGCGCGACGCCGTTCGTTCATGCGCTGTTCGGCATTTCGCACGTGCGAACGAAGTTTGACGGTCCGCTGCTAACAGGTACCAGAAACGACACCGCGTTCGCGATGGCATTTGGCGGCGGGGTTGACGTTCATGCGGGCGAACATTTTGACATTCGGCCGGGCGAGATCGAGTATCTGCCGACGTTTTTTAACGGCAAGCATCAGGACAACTTCCGTTTCTCGGCGGGTGTGAAGATTAAGTAGGCGCTGTCGCTTTAAAGCTCGGTTACCCGGAATGGGCAGGACATCCCTGCCCATTTTTTCTTTGGTTGGTGCCGTTTAGATTTCAGCCAACTTCAGGGTAGTGCCCCAATTTAGTTCTTGTAACGCAAGCTGTTAGCTTGCGCCCAGGTCGAATGGCATTCATTCATCGCAAACTAACAGTTTGCGTTACAAATCAGGGCACTGCCAACTTCAGAAACTGTCCCGCCAGCTTTGGCCCTGTCCCTTCGTCTTCATGTTTGAAGAAGACGAAAGCGTCGGTCCAGTTCTGATCGCGCACACGCTGCAACCATTCCCTCAACGCTGCTTCATCGTAATTAACGCGACGCAAGCGAAGATAACCCCACTCCGCCGTGCGATCGATGTGCGTCACCGGCAGATCGTCCGTGTCTGAGATGCATAGGGCATGACCGGCCTGGCTGAGCAGCGCCAACACATCATCTTCCATCCAGGTGGGGTGGCGAAACTCAAAGGCGGCGCGTGGCTTATCAGGCAGGCACTTCAGAAACGTCTCCAGGCGCGGTAGATCCTTCTTCATATTCGGCGGCAGCTGGAATAGAACTGCGCCGAGTCGTTCTTCCAGGCAAGAGGCGGTATCCAGCAGATACTTCGTTTCTTCTTCGACATTGTTCAGTCTTTTGAAATGCGTGATGCGCTGCGAGGCTTTGAGGGAAAAGCGAAAGTTTGCCGGCACCTGGTCCCGCCATTGTTCCAGCATGCTCTGTTGCGGCAGACGATAGAAGGTATTATTAATCTCGACCGCCGGTAGGCGCGACGCGTAATACGAAAGCATCTCCTTCGCCGGAATCTTTTCCGGATAGAAGGTTCCCTTCCACTCCTTGTAGCTGTAGCCGCTGGTGCCGACGTGGAGGTTCATTGGTCCTCACGCAATCGCGCGCGCGATCAGAAACGCTGCGCCGGCGGCCACGCTGCCGATCAGCGCCGTTTGCAACGCGCTGCGCATCGGCCTGGTACCGGTGAAGCGTCCTTTGATGAATCCGAAAACAAGCAATGCCAGCAGCGTGAACGTTACGGAATAAAGCAGCGCGGTTGAAGCCGCCGCGGGTAGGATCTTTCCAGTTACAATGTAGGGCGATAGCGGTATCAATCCACCTGCGATGTATGCCCCGGCGATAGTCAGCGCACTGGCCAGCGCGCGCTTGGGATCAGGCTTCTCCAGTCCCAGTTCAAAGCGCATCATGAAATCAATCCACTCATGAGGGCGTTTGCGGAGCGCCTCCACAATCGGCGCAGTTTCTTCGTGAGTCAGACCATACGAATGAAATACTTCGGCCACCTCGCGCATCTCTTCTTCGGGTATTTCGGCGACCTCTCGTTTCTCGCGCTCGCGCTCCTTGGCGTAATGTTCAGCGTCGCTCTTGGCGGCCAGATAACCTCCCAGGCCCATAGCGATCGAGCCGGCAGCAATCTCGGCGAGCCCCGCCGTAACGATGATGCCGGAAGAAGTCACGGCGCCAGTCAATCCGGCCGCCAGCGCGAAGGGAACAGTCAACCCGTCCGACATCCCTATGACGATGTCGCGCACGACGTCACCAGCAGTGAAGTGACGCTCAACATGCCTTGTCTGTGGCATTGAACACCTCCTGAGAATCGCGCAGAAGAAAGTGCATCGAGAGGTACTGGCTCGTTTGCGTGTGCCGCACTTTGCCCCTCCCCACCAAGTGGGGAGGGGTTGGGGAAAAGAGTGCGCTTGCTAACAACTTCTTTAGGTACAACTGAACCAGAACCCAGGCGAACGTCTAAACTTTAACTGCTTTGGTGCGATCCGCAAAACAGAATCCGGTATCGTCATTCACGTTCGCCTTGCGATCCCGTACGGGCCGGAACAGCCGGGGTTAGTGCCCCCTTCAGAACTTCCCCAGCAGCACCAGCACGCCAATAATAATGAAGAGCGCGCCCGCGCCGCGTTTCACCCAATCCAGAGGCAGGTACTGGCCGAGGACACCGCCGACTACGACTCCGATCGCGGAGACTGCGGTCAGGGCCAGCGAAGCGGCAATGAATACTTCCCACGGTCGCTTTTTTTCCGCCGCCATCGTCATCGCGGCAATCTGCGTCTTGTCGCCCATCTCCGCTAAAAAGATCACGCCAAAAGTCGTCAACATTACGCGCCAATCCATTTCATTTCCTCCGCAGCGTATAAATGCATGATAATCATGGGAAACGCAAAGGCTTACC
>JBDUCF010000037.1:0-13940 GCA_040003545.1 Pyrinomonadaceae bacterium
GGTACTATTTCCCAGGGTTTTAGCCGATAACCATCACAAAACCAACCTCTGTTAAGCTCCCTGGCAAGACTTGACAATGACGGACTCACTATTTATTATGGGCTTGCGCTCACGAACTTAATGCCGCTCAGTATCCGATTGGTTCACCCCTGGACGAGGGCCTTAGGATATGTTGGAGCGTTAGCTCTCTGAATTAAGGAGGAAATGATTTATGACTATCGTTCGTTACGACCCGTTCCGCGATTTACGCAGCCTCCAGGATGAGGTCAATCGCTTGTTTACCAGCAACCTGACTCGTTCATTCGACGATGAAGGTATTGCGCGCGGGGCCTGGAGCCCAAGTGTGGATATTTTCGAAAATAAAGACCATATCGTGCTTGAGGCCGAACTGCCGGGCATGAATCGCGAGGACTTTGAGCTCTCGGTCGAGAACAACGTGATCACGCTGCGTGGCGAGCGTCATTTTGAAAAGAAGGACGACACCGATAACTATCATCGCGTCGAACGCGCGTACGGTTCGTTTACTCGATCGTTTACGCTGCCGCAGACCGTTTCGGCAGAGGGAGCGAACGCCGAATACCGCAATGGTGTGTTGCGCGTAACCCTGCCGAAGCGGGAAGAGACTAAGGCCCGTCGCATCGAGGTCAAGGGCGAAGGCAGTGGTTCGGAGAAGACCATCGAAGCGAAGGTTCAGAATATTGGCACAGGAGGCGAGACTTCAAAGTCTGCCAGCGGCTCGCGCTAAATTTCGACTGGGGCAAAGGCGGGTGGGGCGGAGCGAATACAGCGTTCCGCCCCGCTCTTCAGTTTGAAGGCTACGGATTAAATAGTTAAAGTCATTTTAATTAACTAATGCGTTTGGATAAATTCACTCTTAGGGGACAGGAAGCAATCCAGTCCGGTATCGAGATCGCTGAGCGTAACCAGAATCAGCAGGTCGAACCGGAGCATGTTCTGTTCGCGATGCTCGAGCAGTCTGAAGGGATTCTGCGTCCGGTGCTGGGGAAACTGGGCGCCAACGTTCAGGTTGTCTTAAATGATCTGCAGGCGGCGGTGGCGCGTTTCCCTCGGGTCCAAGGTGGGCAGCAGTACTTCAGTCCGCGGCTAAGCCAGGTCTTCACCGTGGCGCAGAAGCAAGCTGATCAGATGAAGGACGAGTACGTCTCGACTGAACATCTACTGTTGGCGATTGTCGATGAGAAGGATGGAGAAGCGGGAAAGATACTGAGGCAGCACGGAGTTAATCACGATGATTTATTGAAAGTTATCGAGCAGATGCGCGGCGGCGTCCGCATCACGGACCAGAATGCGGAAGCGAATTATCAGGCGCTTTCAAAATACGCGAAAGACCTGACCGAACTGGCGCGACAGGGGAAGCTCGATCCCGTTATAGGCCGCGATGAGGAGATTCGCCGCACGATTCAGGTCCTTTCGCGGCGCACAAAAAATAATCCTGTTCTGATTGGCGAGCCCGGAGTCGGCAAGACCGCGATTGTCGAAGGTCTGGCCCAACGCATCATTTCCGGTGATGTGCCGGAAACCCTTAGAAACAAGCGGCTGGTTGGATTGGATCTGGGATCGATGCTGGCAGGCGCGAAATACCGAGGTGAATTTGAAGATCGTCTGAAGGCAGTGCTGAAGGAAATCGAAAACGCACAGGGGCAGATTATTCTTTTTATCGACGAACTTCATACCCTGGTAGGGGCCGGCGCGGCCGAGGGCGCTATCGACGCTTCCAATATGTTGAAGCCTGCTCTGGCGCGCGGTGAATTGCGCTGCGTGGGCGCTACCACCCTTAATGAATACAAGAAATATATTGAGAAGGATGCTGCTCTTGAACGGCGTTTCCAGCAAATTTACGTCGGCGAACCGAGCGTTGAAGACACCATCGCCATTCTACGGGGGTTAAAAGAACGCTACGAGACGCATCATAACGTGGACATCAAAGACTCAGCGATCGTCGCCGCCGCCACCCTCTCGCATCGTTACATCACCGATCGTTTTCTTCCCGACAAGGCCATTGACTTGATCGACGAAGCGGCATCGCGCTTGCGAATTGAAATTGACTCGCTGCCGGTTGAGATAGATCAAATCGAGCGTGAAATCATGCAGCTCGAGATAGAGCGCCTGGCGCTGCAACGTGAGGAAGACGAGCGCTCAAAAGCACGCTTGCATGAGATTGAACAACGCATCGCCAATCTCAAGGAAACCTCTGCGGGCATGAAGGGCAAGTGGCAATCTGAAAAAGAAGCCATCAAGCATATGGAGGAAGCGCGCGGTAAGCTCGATGACTTGAAGTTGGAACTGGAGCGGGCGCGCAATGCCGGCGATCTGGCGCGCGCCTCAGAGCTTCAGTACGGGGAGATTCCCGCGCTCGAGCGCAAGCTGGCAGCGGAGCAGGAAAAGCTGGCCGAGATTCAAAAGGACGGCGTCATGCTCAAGCAGAGAGTGGACGAGGAGGACATCGCAGAAGTCGTTTCAAAATGGACGGGCATTCCCGTCTCCAAGATGCTTGAAGGCGAGATGCACAAACTGGTGACGATGGAAGACCGTTTGCGCGAGCGGGTGATTGGGCAGGACGAAGCTCTGGCTGCGGTGGCAAATGCAGTACGTCGCGCCCGGGCCGGATTGCAGGACCCGAATCGACCCATTGGCTCGTTCATCTTCCTTGGTCCTACCGGAGTCGGTAAGACCGAAACGGCGCGGGCCCTGGCTGAATTTCTGTTCGACGACGAGCGCGCCATGATTCGCCTCGACATGTCCGAATACATGGAAAAGCATGCGGTCGCGCGCATGATTGGCGCACCGCCCGGA
Organism: Pyrinomonadaceae bacterium; assembly: GCA_040003545.1. Classification (GTDB taxonomy): domain Bacteria; phylum Acidobacteriota; class Blastocatellia; order Pyrinomonadales; family Pyrinomonadaceae; genus DASXRU01. The sequence goes on from JBDUCF010000037.1 coordinate 2,815, forward strand.
TACGTGGGATACGAAGAGGGTGGCCAGTTGACCGAAGCCGTGCGGCGCCGGCCTTATTCAGTGGTGCTCTTTGACGAGATTGAAAAAGCGCACGGCGATGTCTTCAACGTGCTGCTGCAAATACTTGACGACGGCCGGCTGACCGATTCTAAGGGGCGCACCGTGGATTTCAAGAACACGGTTCTGATCATGACTTCGAATCTTGGGTCGCGTGAAATCCAGGCCGCAGAGGGCGACGAGAAGCAAGTGCGGGAGGCGGTAACTCAGGAGCTGCGGCTGAGTTTCAAACCGGAATTTCTCAACCGCATTGATGACATCGTGATATTTCACCAGCTTTCCCGTGACCAGATTAGGCAGATCATCGACGTACAGCTTGAGCGGTTGCGCGCCACGTTGCGTGAACGGAATGTAACGCTCGTGCTGGATGACTCGGCGAAGCAGTTGCTGGCCAGCGAAGGATACGATCCGAATTACGGCGCGCGGCCGTTGCGGCGCGCGATTCAAACTTTGATTCAGAATCCGCTCGCGGTTAAGTTGCTTCAGGGCGAAATCACGCCGGGCCAAACAATACGAGTTTCGGCTGGAGGTAATGAGATGAAGTTTCAGACGGAAGCAGCGGTGGCGGCAGCTTAACGGCGCTGAGCCAGCCTGCTCCCTTCGGGGGTTATAGAAATAATGACGCAAAGATGGGATCCACTGCGGGATTTGCTTTCGCTACAGGATCGAATGAATCAGGTATTCACTGATGCTACGCAACAGCGCGCACGCACCAGGGCGGAAGCCGATAGTGAAATTGAACCCGCCGACTGGTTTCCCGCGGCAGATGTTTTTGAGAAGGCTGATGAATACCTTGTGGCCATCGATCTCCCGGGGATTGATCGCTCCGGACTGGACATTGGCCTGGAGAACAATCGCATAACAGTTCGAGGGGAGCGGGTCATGGAAGAGCAGAGCAAACGGGGTTTGGAACGTCCGGCGGGCCGCTTCCTGCGAAGATTCGAGGTACCCACAACGGTAGAAATGGAAATGATCGCGGCCGAATACAAGGACGGAGTGCTAATCATCCGGCTGCCAAAGCGTCGCGAGCAAAAGGCCCAGCGGGTGGAAATAAAAGTCTCGTGAATGAAAAACCCTTAATAATTGCGGCGGCTTCTAATTAATGATTGAGCTTTGATTATGATTAAACGTGGACGAGAAAAAGAGGCGGAGGGCGAGTGGCCGAAGGGACAGGAGACCAGCCAGCCACCAGAAATCCGTGTAACTGACCGCCGGCGAATAAGTTTGAACGACGAAACCGATAGCAATGAGGTCAAAGTCAATAGTCCGAGCTTGAAACCCAGCTACGTTGAAGAACTGGAGGGACGCACCAAAGCCGCGGAGCAGAAACTAGTTGAGGTTCAGGCCCGCTTCGATCAAATTCGCAACCAGTTGCAGCGAGAGACAGATGAAACGCGGCAGCGTTTGAACCGGGCCGCAGACGAACGCGCTGAACGCGAGAAAATTAATTTCATAAGCTCCTTGCTGCCGGTAGTGGACAATCTTCAGAGGGCGATTGAAGCAGGAGAACAGGGCGGATCGCCCGAATCGGTCCTGGAAGGCGTGCGTAGCACCGCGAGCAATTTTGCATCAGCGCTTGCCGCTGCCGGAGTTCAACCTATCGAAGCCGTCGGCCGGCCCTTTGATCCGCAGATGCACGAAGCTGTCGATACCGTTGAAGTTGATCCTGAAAAGGATGGAACTGTTACTGATGAATACAGTCGTGGCTACACGATCGGTGATCGCCTTCTGCTACCCGCACGGGTCCAGGTCGGGCGGGCCCATGCTGTAAAGAAGGCCTCCGAATAGGAACTACCGGGCCCAACTGATGACGAGCAGTCTTTGAATTAAGGAGAAGAAAACAAAGTGGCAGCAAAAGAGTTGAAGTTTAGAGAAGAAGCGCGCGCGGCAATGCTGCAAGGGGTGAACACCCTCGCTAATGCAGTGCGGGTGACGCTGGGTCCAAAGGGCCGCAACGTCGTGCTCGGTAAAAAGTGGGGGGCGCCGGTAATCACTAAAGACGGTGTGACAGTGGCAAAGGAAATCGAGCTGGAAGACAAGTACGAAAACATGGGCGCGCAAATGGTGCGCGAAGTGGCCACTAAAACGAACGATACGGCCGGCGATGGCACCACCACCGCGACTGTGCTGGCCCAGGCAATCTTTCGTGAAGGGGTAAAGAACGTTACGGCCGGGGCAAACCCTATGGATTTGCAGCGCGGAATTCAAAAAGCTACGGACGCTGTGGTTGAAGAGCTCGAACGCATGTCGAAGAAAGTAAAAGGCAAGGAAGAGCTCGCAAATGTAGCCACCGTGTCGGCGAATAACGATCGCGAGATTGGCCGGTTGATCTCAGAAGCTATGGAGAAAGTCGGGAAGGACGGTGTGGTTACCGTCGAAGAAGCAAAGACGCTGCACACGGAGTTGGACATAGTCGAGGGCATGCAATTCGATCGGGGTTATCTGTCGCCATACTTCGTGACTAACCCCGATCGCATGGAAGCAGTTCTGGATGAGCCTTTGATTCTGCTGCATGAAAAGAAGATCTCTGCGATGCGAGATCTACTTCCAGTGCTGGAGCAGACGGCAGGCCAGGGCCGCGCGTTGCTGATTATCTCCGAAGACATCGAAGGAGACGCCCTGGCTACCATGGTCGTAAACAAACTGCGCGGAACCATTAAGGTTTGCGCTGTGAAAGCGCCGGCCTTTGGCGATCGGCGCAAGGCTATTCTCGAAGATCTGGCAATTCTGACTGGTGCCCGCCTCATCACCGAAGATTTGGGGATCAAACTTGAAAACGTGCAGGTGACGGACCTGGGCTCAGCAAAGCGGGTGATTGTCGATAAGGACAACACAACCGTGGTGGAGGGTGGCGGCGATCCAAAAGCTATTCAAGGTCGCATCAGCACTATCAGGAAACAGATCGAAGAGACGACCTCGGATTACGATCGAGAGAAACTGCAGGAGCGGCTCGCCAAACTTGCGGGCGGCGTTGCCGTGGTTAAAGTGGGCGCACCAACTGAAATGGCAATGAAAGAAATCAAGACGCGGGTAGAGGACGCATTGAACGCGACCAGGGCGGCGGCCCAGGAAGGCTACGTTGCCGGGGGTGGAGTGGCGCTGATGCGCGCTGCAAAAGTGCTCGACAAGCTGAATGAGGAAAACGGCGACGTGCTAACAGGCATCAGGATTGTGCGCCGGGCCCTGGAGGAGCCTCTACGCAGAATTGCGGAGAATGCGGGACTGGAGGGTGCAGTCGTCGTAGGCAAGGTCGAGAGCATGAAAGGTACGAACGGGTTTAATGCGGCCACGGGACAGTTTGAAGACCTGGTAGCAGCCGGGATCATCGATCCGACAAAGGTGGTTCGTACTGCGCTGCAGAATGCCGCGTCAATCGCCGGGCTGTTGCTGACGACTGATGCGGCCATTGCGGATGCGCCTGAGCCAAAGAAAGCTGCGCCACCCATGCCGGGTGGCGAGGATTATGACTACTGAACCAGGCCGCGCTCTGAACCGGAGTTACTGCGCCCTTTTGCTGCGGATCGGACTGGCAGCATATTTGCTTGAAGACCGAGAGCGGATTTTCATTGCATTGAAACGCAACGGCGAATATGCTCGTAAGCATCTTACAGGGGGGTAGAGTAGAGTTTCAGAACGATTGAAAGTCCAATAGCACGAGCAATTCTTAGCCGCCACGCATTCGTCATTCTTTTGACGGTTAAGATGGCGGCTGGCGCGTCTTTGGCAGGAACCAGGTAGGTAGGGGGGAAAAAATGGTAGATCTAGGAGCATACAGAGATAAGTTTGGTGATAGCGGACAGCGCGTGCTGGAAAACGCGCTTAGCGAATCGCGCCGCCGCGATCAGAATTACATTTCCGTCGAGCATATTGTCAGTGCTCTCGCCAGGGAAGAGGCTGATCTTTTCAACTCCACCATACGTGACCTGTCTCTCGATCCGGCGTCCGTGAGGATGGCGATCGATCAGCGGCTCGAAAGCAGCGCCCAGCACGTGGGAAAGGGATTTAGGATCGCTCCGGACACTACTGACCTGTTCAAGCGTGCTATGGACCGGGCGCGAGAGCACGGGCGAAAGACCATCGAGTCCACCGACATCTTTGACGTGCTCTCAAAATACGACAGCCTGCTGGTCGAAGTCTTGCGCAACCTGGGCGCCAGTCCGGAAGCCGTGGTAGAGAACGTTCGGATCCACGTAGACAAACGCGAAAAGGAAGAAGAACAGTTCAAGAAAAAGTTTGAGCTGCCTCCTTACTTGAAACATTTCGGCGTCTCGCTGAACCGCATGGCGCGCGCCGACAAGATTCCACCGACAATCGGCCGCGAGCTTGAGATTCAGCAGATGGTGGAAATCCTTTGCCATCGCGAGCGCGCCAATTCGCCCATGCTGGTGGGTGAGCCCGGGGTGGGAAAGACGGCTGTGGTTGAAGGCCTGGCCCGTCTGATCGAGCTTGAGCCCCACAAAGTTCCCGCGCGCTTACGTGGCGCCCACATTATCCAACTGCAAATGGGCGGCATGGTGGCAGGCACAATGCTGCGCGGAATGTTCGAAGAGCGCATCAAAGGCGTCATCGATGAAGTAAAAGAACGGGACAATCTGATTCTTTTCATCGATGAAGCGCACACGATCATCGGCGCCGGAGCGGCGATGGGTACGTCCTCTGACGCGGCCAACATGTTCAAGTCGGCGCTGGCCAAAGGCGAGTTGCGTATTATCGGCGCCACCACGCTTACCGAATACAAAGAGTTTATCGGCGAAGACGAAGCCCTGGCGCGACGATTCCGGCTGGTCAAAATAATCGAGCCGACAATCGGCGAGACGCGCGAGATTCTGCTCGGTTTGCGGCCGCGGCTGGAGAAGAATTACTCCGTGAAAATCTCGGATGACGCCATCAATACGGCCCTTGAAATGGCGCCAAAGTACATTCGCAACCTGCACCTGCCCGACAAAGCCATCGGCTGGCTCGACACGGCGGCGGTGAAAGTCGAGATTAATGAACCGCAAACGATGATCGTCAAACCGGAGCACGTCATCGACGTCATTTCCCAGGAGTCGCGGATCCCCCGCGATATGATCTTTCGCGATACCGGTGATCGCTTCGCTTTGACGGAAGCCAAACTCAGCGGACGCGTAATCGGCCAGCACGAAGCTATTAAAGCTGTAGCCCAACGCCTGCGCCTCAACAAAGGGCCACTGAAAGAGTCGCACTACAAACCGGACGGGGTGCTTCTCTTCCTCGGCCCGACCGGGGTAGGGAAGACTGAACTCGCCAAAGCTGTCGCCGAGTTCATGTTCGGTGACGAACAAAAGATGGTGCGCATAGATATGTCGGAGTACAGCGACGGCACCGTCAGCATCGAAAAACTGATCGGCATGCCGCGCGGCATCGTCGGCTCGGAACGGGGCGGTATTCTGACAGAACAATTGCGGGAGAATCCCTATACGGTGTTGCTGCTCGACGAAGTCGAGAAGGCATCGCCCTACCTTATGAATCTATTCCTGCAGGCTTTTGATGAAGGCTGGCTGACGGACGGGCGCGGCAAGAAGGTTTATCTTTCAGACGCAATCGTGATCATGACTTCGAACCTCGGCTCGGAAAACTTCAAGAAGTATGAGAAGCCGCTCGGCTTCGGTACCAAGACGGCTTCCGACTTTCGCGTTGTTAAGAACGAAATCATGAAAGCGGCTGAGCTTCGCTTCTCTGCCGAATTTCGCAATCGCATCGACGAGATTATTATTTTCGCGCCCTTGACGATGGACGAGGTCCGCCAGATTGCCGGGCTTTACCTCAGCAGGCTTCGACTTCAAATGGAGCGTCAGGGTAAAGGGTTCGAGATTTCGGACGCGGCCGTGGATCTGCTAACAGAGAAGGGCTTCAGCACGAAGTATGGCGCCCGCTTCCTGAAACGGCATATCGACGAGAAAGTGAAACTGCCCATCACCACGATGTGGAAGACAGGATCAAGCTTCTTCGTTGCGGCTGAGGACGGCGAGATCACGATCCGGGCGACTGACGGTCCTGAGGCCGACGTGCTATTGGCATAAGAGAACCTCGGGCCGCTTTTCAATTAAGGGTTTCATTGAGAAGGTTTCATTGAGACCCTTTCTTTTTCGCGTAGAGGGATCTGCTTCCTGAATCGGAGGATCGGACAAATAAGATTTTCCATATGTCATTTGCCCTTTATTTCAACAGATCCTCGCCAGAGATTTGCCTCGGCTAGTGGTGCGGACAAAACATCTGGCGACACAAACACGAGAATGAGAAATGAGATATGGAAAATGACATATGGAAAATCTCTTGCGGTTGCTTTGTTGCTTGTAATCGCTGGTGCCTCCTCGTTGCGAGCCCAGACGGTGGCTCCAGCACCAACGCCGTCCGCAGCTGACGATGCAAAGGCTGAAGCAATCGTAAAGCGGGCCGTTGAAGTTCTCGGCGGCAACGCCTATCTCAACGTCCGCTCTGTGGTTGGCCGCGGCTTCTATTCAATATACAAAGACGGCTCGTCGGTACCTCCGCTCCGCTTCGTCGATTACATCGTGTATCCGGACAAAGAACGCACCGAATTTAGCGGCTCAGGCGGACGCGTTATTCAAACGAACCTTGACGGCAAGGGTTGGCTTTATGACGGCGCCGCTAAAACCCTGAAAGACATGCCGGCGAAGCAAGTCGAAGATTTCAAGATTGGCATGCGTACCAGTATGGAAAACCTTCTGCACGGTTGGTGGCGCAAGGAAGGCGGCAAGATTAGTTATGCCGGCAGACGGGAAGCCGGCCTCGCCCGCCGTAACCAGACAGTGCGCCTAACTTATCCCGATGGTTTCTGGATTGAGTACGAATTCGGCGCCAAAGACGGCCTGCCCGCCAAGGTTCTCTACCGGCGCAAACAGAAAAAGGGGGACAGCGACGAGATGGAAGAAGTCTCAGAAGAGGATCTTCTGTATAGGCCGCTTACCTTCAAAGGCGTCACGGCGCTATTTGTCATCGATCATTTCGTAGGCGGCGTGCAGAGTGGCCGCATCAACTACGAGTCGATTGATTTCAACCCCGCGATCTCGGATTCACTCTTTACCAAGCCCGCCAACATCAAAGCGATTAAGTAAACCGGCAGGACACAGAGAATCAGATAACACGATGCGCAACTGACCGCGCTCAGGTGATAGCCAGGAGCAATACTTCACTGAAGCGCCGGGCTATGTCGGCAATGGTTTGGGCTTTGTCGTGCCCGTTGATAATGGTGCGGGCGTTTTCATAGTCGGCCTGGCCGTCTTTGATAAACTGTCCCAGCTTTCTGCCCGTGAACCAACCATCCTTCATTCCCTGAATAGCAATCTGATATGCCAGCTCGGGGTTTTTGGCGCGGTCAGGTTCAGCCAGCAAATCAACTTCCGTCAGGGCCTTCGCTTTGGCATAGTTTCTTCGCCCTGTTACCTGCACGTATCCACGCCCGTGGAAGAGAGCTCCATCACCCGCCTTTGTGTTACCCAACATCTTTCCCACGTTCGTCTGCGGGCCGTAGCGGGAATTGAAATAAGCTGTCGAGCCATGTTCGTCAATGGGCCGCATAGTATGGGCCGTTTCCCACTTGAAAGTTGCCAGGCAGTAGGCCAGTTGTCGCCGGTCTGTTTCAGTGTTATCGAAACGGTCATCCTGCTCCATGTGACTGAGTAGGACCTCAAGCGCGTCGACCAGGTCTTGGGTTATCGGCCCGAAGCGACTCCGGTAACCATCAAAGAATTTTTTGCGGTCAAAGGTGAACATCTCGTTTCTCCTCCCTGGAATTTTAAGAAGTGATTGCTACTTCAGGTTTACCCTGAGTGTGTAATGCGCGGTTGGATGCGCAACGACATAGATGTAATAATCGCGGCTCTTCGGAATCCTGCCGGTCCAACGCCGGGAACCATCAGATAGACTCCCAAAACTAACTTGTTCGGCGCCAAAGAAATTCGCGGACTCGCTGACTGTGAAATCAGCGTTGTTGTCACCCTCTCGTCGCCAGGAGATTCGCACAGTCATGGTTTGACCCTTGCGAGCTCGAATGACATAGCTGTCGTGGGATTCTCCACCGATCAAGCCTCTGGTTGTCGCTGGACTTCGCAGCCGCTTCTTTGGGGTTGTATCGTCCTGTGCCCGCGAGGGACTTACCGCGAGCAGGATGGTTATAGTTGCGAGAAAAAGAAAAGGTAGCCGGTGAAATCTTAGTTGCATCCTGGAATCCCTCCCTCTGTTTTTAACCCTCACTCGAATCACCAGCAGGTTAGCCTCAAGGCTCCGAAACAACGGCCCCCCCTGATAATCAGACGCACAATGTTTGAATAGTCATTAGGCCGGAACGAGAAGCGAGAGGTCGCAGGCCCGGAGGACCAGCCTGTATGTGCGAGGTGCGCGCACAATATTACAAGCGCTTGGCAGGCGTCAATAGCAATCCATCAGAGATGATTCAGAAAACTAACAGGCGATGAACGCTCGGCGCGCGCGTCTTTGACGATTCGCTTCCCGCTTCCCGAGCTATTCACGACCCGAACTGGATTTCGGGCGGGACTCCCGGATTCATCAAGGACGCGCCGCCATCCGCGTAAATCACCTGGCCGGTTATCCAGCCGGCTTCTTCAGCACAAAACAGTGCGACGACGTTGCCGATATCTTCCGGCGTTCCCAGACGTCCCATGGGAGTCCAACCGCCTGTGTGCCAGTTTCTAATGAGATCCTGGGCCTGCTCCGGCATCGTGTTCAATACGCTGTCTTCAGTCCATCCGGGGCTGATAGCATTCACCGTGATGCCGCGTTTGGCTACTGCGACGGCGAAGTAACGCACCAGAGACTCCAGCGCTGCCTTGGCTGAACCCATGCCGGCCCAGGGTTGCAATCCACCGGTACGGCTGCCCTCCGCGTAAGTGATGGCGAAAATTCTTCCGCCCGCACTCATGAGCGGGACCGCCTGTCGAACGCCGACCAGAAATGCCTTCGCTTGCGAATCGAAGGCGGTGTCCCATTGTTCCAGGCTGACCTCCATTGGCGGTTGAAAAAAGCTGGGTATCTCAGGACGCGCATTGCTGACAAAGATGTCCAGGGCGCCAAATTCGCTCTTGACTCGGCGGAAGAGTGCCTCGATCTGTTCCGGTTGCGAGACATCGCCCTGAACTATAAAACCATCGGAACCGAGCTTGCGGATTTCCGCCAGCGTATCCGTTGCAGCTTCCTCGTTTTGATAGTAATGAACGGCCACCTTGACGTGACTGGCCGCCAGCTTAAGAGCAATGCCTTTTCCGATACCCCGCGAACTTCCTGTAATCAGCGCGTGTTTACCGTCGAGCAACATATCAACCTCCTCTCGTTTTAGCTAACAAGTGTTAGGCAAGATGCGCTTCCATTTTGCAAAATCGGCAACGCGATTGCGGCGCCGCATGTCGTTCATGGCCATGACCTCTCAACCCGGAAGTTACACGGTTTTTCGCCCGTCCATCAGTTCCGGTTGAATTCGATAAAGGGCAACGTTTGAGGCGCGGCCCAGGGCGTCGATGCGTGTGGCGTTGAGCGCCGGTGTCAGGGCCGGATTGCGCTTGAGAATAATCTGCATTGCTTGTTGAATATCCTCCGCTTTGGTCAGTCGTTCGGCGCGGCCATTCACGATGACGCTCTTCCAGTGGGATCCATCGGAAACTTGTTCGACCTGGAAGCAGACCTGCTGGTTGGCTTCGAGAAATTCAGTCTTCATTCCTTCGGTAGTGAAGAAGTACAACGCCCCGCCTTCATAAGAATAATTCATAGGCACGACGTATGGCCGGCCGTCACGCGCGCAGCCGAGATGTCCAAAGCTGCCACCTTGCAGCAGGGCTCGCATTTCTTCAGGCGGCATGTCCTCAATATTGACCATTATCATTCTCCTAAAAGATCTTCAGAGACAGACAGGAATGTCTGTCCTCCTGAGGCCAGTTCTGGTGTCTGTATTTATGAAGTGAGTATAGCAAATTTGCGGTCTGGCTATCCTTGAGTCAGTAACAAAACGATGCACGAAGTCGCACGATATTTCACAAAGAAAGGTTGGCTTCTGACTAGCACATACCTAGCACACTGCCAGATGGTCACGGATCGTTTCGTACATTGCTTCGAATGATTCCGCGCAAAATAAGACCGGTTGAAAGCTTGTCGGGTCATATTCATGACAAGACGCAGCTTCCGCATCAAGAGGCCGAAGTTCCGCCTGATGCATCGCGTCCAACTCTCCTGCCGATGACAACAGTCCGGTGCCATACGCTTTTACCGCGCCATCTTCGTGCAACACGCCGAACTCAAGCGTGAACCAGTACAGCCGGGATAATTGATCCAGGGCTTCCGATGATGTGGTGCGCTTGACGGCCTCGCCGAACAGGCGATTGAGTTCAGCGAGTGGTTCGGCAGCAAGCGTGATCGCGTGACCAATAATCTCGTGGGCCACGTCCGGTTCCGGAGTGTAAAGAGGTGTCGAGTGATGCCGAATGTATTGAGTGCACAGAAATACTCCAGCCGCCATTGATTCCAAAAAGACGCGCGGCTCAACCAGGCCGGCAACCGGCTCAAGGCGAAAGCCGCTAATCGCCTGTACCTTCGCACTTACTTCGCGCAACTGCGGAATGCGATCGCGGTCGAGGGCCAGCCGCTCGACGGACTCCAGATACACGGCGCAGGCGTGGCGTTGATGGGCCGGCTGCAGCACTTCCCAGATCGTACGCCAAACCTCGTGCTCTTCAGGTGTGTAAGGCGCGTCCGGGACCGCCTGACCTGGTTGGTAACTAAGTGCTATTTGCGCTATGCGGTTGCGGCGGGCGCGATATTCCTGATCGCGAAAGCCCGGATGATCGGGATCAAGCTGAACAATCGTATTTCGATCGGCTTTGTGTTTAGCGGAGTCAGTGTCGGCCGCCACCATGCGCATATCCACATGGTCGGAGAGTAATGGTTGTTTTGATTGCGTTGTCATACGAAGCTGCTCCTTTTTGGAGTGCGGCGACTAGTCGCCGCTTTCAAAGCGCTGACAAGTCAGCGCACTCCAAATAAGAACCGGCCACCGATCCTTCGCGCTGGAAGGACCGATGGCC